>JAWXTM010000057.1:0-11391 GCA_044433505.1 Rikenellaceae bacterium | reverse complement strand
ATGGCTTTTTTGTGGCTATACATTTGTAGCTATATGCTAAATGTTTCTAGCTATATCATTGCAAAAATCCGATCTCGTAAGATTACTGAGATCGGATTTGCTCGTTTTTAAGGCTCGACTACTTAGTCTGTAATACTACAAGCTAAAACTAAATGCTCAATTTAGAAACTGTTTAAGATTTTCTTACTTAAATTGCTAAGGCTCTTTCACTTCGCTTTTGAATTTTGCTATCACAGCAAATAGCCCGCTATTAGCTGCGATATAAAAATCCAAAATCAAAGCAAAATAGCACATAGCATTTTTAAGTGAGAAAAACTTAAACAGTTTCTTAGTTAATTTAACGTATTTAGTAGTACTATAGTATTTTTTTTGCTGAAAAATTTGCTACTTTAAGAAATTTGCAATACCTTTACGGTGTCCAGTAATGGATATTTTAAGAAACCCACCTCACTATACGCTGATTAAATAAGCGAGAGTTCTCAGCAATTATTGAGCTTATCTTAGAATTTTCACACACACACACACACACTTTGTAATTCTCGCACATCTCATCTCTTATGAAGCAAAGATTTCTATTTTTGTTTGCAGCTCTTGTGTCCATACTCGCAAGCTGCAAAGAACCCGTTGAACCAACTGTTGAACCAACCTTAACAGTACAAAGTACACTGAATTTTACTGCCGATGGTGGACAAGAAACCATTTCCGTCGAATCAAATACCAACTGGGTGGTCACTGCCGAAGATGCTCAGTGGCTGAGCTTCACACCTACTAGTGCAGAAGGAAATACTCAAATTACTTTTTCTGCAACACAAAACACTGACACCCAAGCACGCAAAGCTAGTGTTACTATCACTGCTCAGACCATTTCTAAAACAATATCTGTTAGCCAATTAGGCACAGAGCCTAGTAGCGGCACGGAAGATAGCGGCAACTTCTCGCCTGCATATATCGAAATGATTTATGACGGAAATTACATAAACTCAAATACCGTTACTTGGGCAATGTACCTCTATGACGAGAACTTTACTAATGGTAATGACAATGGCGTATTTATAAAGCTACAACTGCTTGGCGACCCTAACACTCAAACATTTAGAGATGGTCACCCCGTAGGTGAATTCTCAGTTGGCTACTCCTCAGAATATGTTGCTGGCGAAATTGCAGAGTCTGGCTACACCACCTACGCTTATGCCGATTACCTTACCTATTTCCTTGGCGGAAGTATTAATATCGAACAAACTGAAGGTAATAACTACAAATTCACTGCGCAATTTGATGCAGAAGACAACACTACTTTCGAGTTCGAATTTACTCGTGACATTACTAACGAGGAGTTATACAGTATGCAAGATGCCAGCTACTTTAGCGATCTAGAGAGCGACCACACTCAACAAATCTCAGACATCTTTATTGATATAAATGGTGATATTCTCTCTAGCGGCAATAACGTCTGCAAACTCCACATCTGGGGAGATGGTGCAACTGTAAACGCAACGGGTAACCCTACTAATGGCGAGGGTTCGTACCTAGTTGTTCAGTTCTACGTGCCTCTTGATAATGAAGATCTTTCGGGCACTTACACCATTGGTAGCTCACAAGCACTCGTTACAAATACCGTTGAACCAGGGTGTATAGTCAGTGACACATACGCTGGTACTTGGTTCTATGAATTCTGGGATGCAAATATTATTGGTATGACCCCTGCTTCGTCGGGCGAAGTTGCCCTTACTAAAAACCCTGATGGTCAATACACCGTTAGTTATCGCTTTGGTGATGACAACCCTTATGGTGAAACAAAGTATTTCTCAGGTGATTACACTGGAGCTGTAACCATTAGCAATAGAGTAGACACTGGCGATTTTGACGACGAAGCATCATCGTTCACCTACTACGCTGACCAAATATGCGAAAACCACACGTGGGAACTTCGCTTGGTTTCCAAAGAGTACGTAAGTAGTGGCGGTAGTGATGGTTTTATTGCTGAATTCCTGCTTAATACATCGTTAGATGACTCCTACTATGTTGATATTGCCGATAAGACTTGGAGGTTTAATGGTGGAGGCACAAACGACAACTACACTATTTATAGTGGAACTGTAACAAACTACACTAATGGCGTTGAATCATCCTCTGATGTTAATGGCGGCACTATCTCCGTAGCCTACGCTACTAACAGTAACTACACCTTTGAGATGAATCTAAACAATATCTCAACTCTGGATGGCAATACATACACTTGGGACTATTTCTCTGAGATACTCCGTACCGATGGTAGCACAGCATCCTCAGTAGTGGATATTAATGTCTCTGACCTTACTATCACTACTGCAAAGTTAGAGTACTATGGCTTTGATGGTAGCTACACCAACTGGGTTATTTGCCTTTATAACGATGCTTATGATGATGAAAATGCGACTGGTGCTGCCACTGCAATCAATCTACCGATTTTCCTTGAGGGCGATAATTATCCATTTGAGGATGGTATGCCAGAGGGTACATTCGAGTATATTCCTAATAGTAATGCGGAGGGTATATGGAGTGATTGGTCGTTAATCAGACGAGGCAGTTTGCTTTATGAGATGGTTTCTGGCACTGTTAAGGTTGAGCGACTAGAGGGTGACGAGTATAGGTTTACGTATGACATTTTGCTTGATATTGATGACACTAAATTAACAGGGGTATATCAAGGCGTTATGAATTACGAGGAGTGGGACTGGTAGTCCTTTTATATACCCTCAAATAATAAAGAGAGGAGTTACATTCATTAGAAATGTAACTCCTCTTTGCTTTAGTGGGGTCAATTTTTAGAAGTCCGCTTTAATTCTTCTTGCCGAGGTACTCTCGTGCAGCGCATTCACCGCTTAGCACTCTCAGGGCACTACTTGCAAGTGCACCCATCTCATCCTCCCCTGCATAAATCTCAACTGGGGCAATCCATCCTGCTTGTTCACGAATAGCTGCCGTACCAGACTTACTGTGCGCCAAACCTCCAGTCACAATAATTGCATCGACCTTGCCACAAAGCACCACTGCCATCTCTCCAATAAGCTTAGAGATTTGGTAGTTCATAGCATCGAGCACCAGTGCCGCCTTTTTATCACCTGCTGCAACCATCGCACGAGCCTCACGCCCATCATTAGTACCAAGATAGGCAACTAATCCGCCATTACCTTTCAACATTTTTTTGATTTCGTCTTGGGTATATTTTCCACTAAAGCAACACTTTACGAGCTGACCAGCAGGGAGTGTTCCGCTACGTTCAGGCGAGAATGCACCCTCTCCATCCAGCGCATTATTAACATCCACTACTCTACCGTTGCGGTGCGCACCAACCGATATACCACCCCCAAGGTGAGCTACAATCAGGTTCAGCTCCTCATACTTTTTACCCTTATCCTTTGCATATTTCCTTGCAATAGCCTTTTGATTAAGAGCGTGGAAGATAGAGTTTCGTTCAAAGTTTGGGTGACCCGAGATTCTAGCCACATCCTGCAACTCATCCACCACCACAGGGTCAGCGATATAGGCGTGCACTTTTTCGCCCTTTAGCTCAGTAATTTCGGCAGCGAGGTCTTCTGCAATAAGCCCCCCGAGATTACTAGCGTGTTCGCCATAAGGAGGGTTATGGAGGTCTTGTTTCATAAGTTCATTAACCTCGTAGATGCCTGATTCGAGTGGATAGATAAGTCCGCCACGTCCAATAACAGCGTCAATATCGGTAAGTTCCACCCCCATCTCTTTGAGTTCTGAGACTACTGCACCTTTGCGCAGCGAGAATTGTGATGCCACGGTGCTAAAGTCCCGAAGCTCTTCGGCAGAGTGCACTACATTGTGTTGAAACTTAAGCTCTTCACCCTCAAAGAGAGCAATTTTGGTCGATGTCGACCCAGGGTTGATTGCAAGAATTGTTTGGTTCATTTATTTAACTTTTATGAGTGTTAGTCCATCACGCAGCGGCAGCATCACCTTTTCGACACGAGGGTCGAGAGCTACCATTTTATTAAAATCTACTATCCCACGGGTTTGTTTATCTTTTGGGGGAATTTCCTCTACCACCTTACCATCCCAGAGGGTGTTATCGGCAAGTATCAGCGAGCCACTTTTGACTCTGCCGAGTTCGAAGAGTTGGTTGTAGTACTCTATGTATTGTCTCTTATCGGCATCAATAAAGACCATATCGAAGACCTCGTCCAGCGAGCCGATAACCTCCGTAGCATCGCCTATGCACTGCACTATTTTATCCACTACGCCAGCCTTTTCGAAGAACTCAGTGGCAATATCCTCTAGCTCATCGTCAATCTCAACGGTATATATCTTAGCACCCTCAGCGAGTGATTCAGCCATTGAGATGGTAGCATATCCAGTAAATGTGCCAAGTTCGAGCACTCTTTGTGGTTTTACTATTGACACTAGCATCGCAAGGAGTCTGCCTTGCAAGTGTCCCGACGACATACGAGGGTTCACCACCCTTAGGGTAGTTTGGCGTTGTAGCTCAGTGAGCACTGCTGGTTCAGCACTAGAGGCATTTAGTATATATTGGTCTAGAGGGGTCATTACTTATATATTAACTTGTAAAGGTTGTCGCTACTAAAGAGTTTTTGAGCGAGGCTTAGTATCTGTGCTGGGGTAATCGCTTCGATTTTACGAGTTATGTCTCCAAGGCTCTCGCACTCCCCAAAGAGTAGCAGTGACTTTGCAATAGAGATTGTAGCAGACTCGTTGTTTTCGTTACTGAGCAGCAGTTGCCCAATAAACTGACGCTTTGCGCTACGGAGTTTGGCTTGGGTCATTTCGCTCTGGGTAAACTCATCGAGTATGCCACGCAGTAGTTTATCGGCCTTCGCCTCACGGCTCTCTTCACAGCTATAGTATAGCGTAAATAACCCTATATCACTAAAGGGGCAGTACGACCCCTCGGCATTATAGGTGAGGGCGTGTTTCTCACGCAGTACCATATTCATACGGCTAAGTGCCGAAGGACCACCCACCACATTTAACAGCAGTGCAGCAGTGAGCCTCTCCTCCTGGTAGACCGAAGGGGCATAGCCTCCCAGCAGAATATGGCTCTGATATAGTTTCTTATTGCGTTCAATATCAAAGAGTTCTACCCTTTGTGGTGCTTTTCTTTTGCTAATAAACTCACCATCTGACTCAGAAAGCTCCCCAAAGAGTTTTTCGCAGAGTATCTTAAACTGCCCATCGCTATGCGACGAGCTCATTGCAAAAATCATCTTGTCGGTGCGGTAGTGTTCCTTAGCATAGCACACCAAATCATCACGTTTAATCTTCTTTACGGCACGTTTATCACCCAAGATATTGCGCCCCAGAGAATCGCCTGCAAAGAGTAGTTCCTCGAACTCATCAAAGATAAGGTCAGAGGGTGAGTCCTTATAGGAATTAATCTCGTCGATGACCACCTCTTTTTCTTTTTCCAAATCCCCTTGTGCAAAGAGTGAGTGTTGCGCCATATCGAGTAGCAGGGAAGCTCCCTTGGCAGCGTATTTCTTTGGGCAGGTAGCGTGCAGTACTGTTTCCTCTTTTGAGGTAAAGGCATTGAGTTCGCCACCGAGGCTATCCAGCGCACTATTAATATAGTAAGCACGGTGGTTCTGAGTACCTTTAAAGAGCAGGTGTTCCACAAGGTGTGCAACACCGTGCAGCTCGCCCAGCTCATCACGAGTCCCCGCACCAATAGTCAGCGAAAGGTGCGCCACAGGGCTTACAGTGCGCCTATGGATGGCACGCAGCCCCGATTTAAATTTTATTACTGTATATTTCTCTATCATATTAATACTTCTTTTAGGAATTTTGCTGTGTATCCTTTATTACTCTCAGCTAATGCTTTAGGTGTACCCTCAAAGACCACATTGCCACCACCAACACCTGCCTCCACTCCAATATCAATCACCCAATCGGCCGATTTTATTACATCCATATTATGTTCAACTATCAGCACTGTATTATCGGCATCAACTAGTGCATTGAGTGCACGCAGTAGTTTTTTAACATCCTCGAAGTGAAGCCCCGTAGTTGGTTCATCAAAGATAAAGAGGGTATGCCCATCGCCACGCTCTTTGAGCAGAAAGGCTGCTAACTTCACTCGCTGGGTCTCCCCACCGCTAAGTGTTGCGCTCGACTGCCCTAGCTTCACATAGCCCAGCCCCACATCATCTAGCACACGGAGTCTTTGCACAATTTTTTGGCACAATAGTTCATTACTGGCATCCTCTTCGAAGAACTTTAGTGCCGCTGTAACGCTCATTTCGAGCACATCGTAGATTGATTTCCCACGATACTTTACGCTGAGTATCTTATCTTTGAACCTCTTGCCACCACACTCCTCGCACGGAAGAATCACATCAGCCATAAACTGCATCGAGATCTTAACCTCACCCTCGCCCTTACACTCATCGCACCTGCCCCCTGCAATATTAAACGAGAAGCTAGAGGCCTCTAATCGCTGCGCCTCGGCACGTGGTTGCGAGGCAAAGAGCTTGCGAATATCGTCATAGGCCTTGATATAGGTCACAGGGTTGGAGCGTGAGCTTTTCCCTATTGGGTTTTGGTCGACATACTCCACATTCTTGATTAACTTAACGTCACCCTCCAGCCCATCAAAATCCCCAGGGCGTGAACCCATCTCCAACACCTCACGCCTCATTGCAGGGTAGACAATCCCCCCAACTAAAGAGGACTTACCGCTACCACTAACCCCCGTTACGCAGGTCATCACCCCAAGTGGTATCTTTACATCAATATTCTTTAGATTATTTTGGCGAGCACCCTTTACCTCAATAAAGTTGCGCCACTTGCGAGTCGAGGCAGGCTCTTCGATTTTGTTTAGCCCAAGCAGATAGCTACACGTAAGGCTTCGTTTAGCATCCTTAGGCTTCATATCCTCAGCTCTGCCTTGCCACACTACCTCGCCGCCAAACTCCCCAGCAAAAGGGCCTATATCAATCAAGGTGTCGGCAGCATCTATCACCTCCCTTTCGTGTTCAACCACAATGACGCTATTACCAAGGTCACGCAGCTGTTTTAGTACTTTTATTAGTCTACGGTTATCCCTTGGGTGAAGCCCTATGCTCGGTTCATCGAGGATATAGAGCGACCCAACTAGTGTGCTGCCAAGCGAAGTAGAGAGGCTAATGCGCTGTGATTCACCACCACTGAGCGTATTGCTTGCCCTGTCTAAACTAAGGTAATCAAGCCCCACATCGCAGAGGTAATTGAGCCTCTGAACCACCTCCTCTAAGACCCTCCCACCAATGGTCATATCATATTTGTCGAGTTCAATGGCACTAATAAAGTCACGTAACTCGCCCACTGGCATAGTCACAAGCTCTACAATAGTCCGCCCCCCAACCCTCACATAGAGAGCCTCTTTGCGGAGTCTACCACCGCCACACTCCTGACAAATGCTCTTGCCCGTGTAGCGTGAGAGCATCACCCGATACTGTATCTTATAACGCTCCGCCTCCAAAAATTTAAAGAAGTCATTAAGCCCCTTAAAGCCCTCACCACCAGTCCATATCAACTTCTTTTGGTCTAGTGATAGCTCATAAAAAGGTTTATGGATAGGGATTCCAGACTCGCTGGCAGCAGAGATAAGTTGCCTTTTCCACCAGCTCATAGTCTCACCCCTCCAACATACCACCGCATCATCATAAATGCTCTTGCTCTTATCTGGCACTACCAACTCCTCGTCAATGCCAGTCACCTTGCCATACCCCTGACACACGGGGCACGCCCCCAGCGGATTATTAAAGCTAAAGAGGTGTTCGGTAGGAGTCTCAAAGGTGATACCATCAGCCTCGAACCTATTAGAGAATTTTTCCTGAGTCCACTCCTGCCCCTCTTGCCCCTCTTGCCCCTCTTGCCATATCACTACACACCCCCCTCGACCAATCTCATAGGCACGCCCAGCAGAGTCCAACACCCGTGCACTATCACTGCCCCCCCCACTAAACCTGTCAATTATGATATATATCGCAGAGTTGCTGTATTTTTCTTGATTTTGGAGTATATCTTCAAGCGGAGTCATCCCACTCTCTAGGGTGAAGAACCTCGAAAAGCCATCGCTCTGAGCCTGCAACAATGCCTCAACCACTCCGCTATACCCAGCCAGAGAAAGTTCAACAGCGAGTATAATCCTTGCACCCTGCTGAATATCTTCTATTTTTTTGAGCACATCAACAGTGCCCTTAGCTCTGACCTCAACGCCACTCACTGGCGAATAGGTCTTACCAATGCGTGCAAAGAGTAGCCTAAGGTAGTCGTAAATTTCGGTAGTAGTGCCAACAGTAGAGCGAATATTGCGCACCGACACCCTCTGTTCGATAGCCACAGCAGGTGCAATACCCTCAATGCTATCAACATCAGGCTTTGGGGTTTTACCCAAAAACTGGCGAGCATAAGCCGACAGACTCTCCACATAACGCCTCTGCCCCTCGGCAAAGATAGTGTCAAATGCCAAGGTAGACTTGCCCGAACCAGACAACCCCGTTACCACTACAAGCTCACCGTGGGCAATATCCAAATCAATATTTTTGAGGTTATGTACCCTTGCCCCCCTAATTTTAATATAGTCCTTCTGCTTTTTCTCCCTCTTTTTCGCCATCTATTTTTTACCTATTATCTCAATCTGTTTCGAAAGCGTAGTCTTCTCGCAGTATCTGCAACGAAGCGTTAGCTCACCCCCCTCGACCATCACACTAAAGCGTGTTGGTGCACCCTCGTGGTTAGTAATACACATAGGGTTGGCGCACTTTACAATAGAGCGCACCTCCACTGGAGGCTCAATTTGACGCTTCTCGAAGACCTCGTAGTCACGAATCGTAGAGACCCTTGCCTGAGGCGCAACTAGTGCTAAGTAACCTAGCTCGTGAGCAGAGCACTCCCAATCAACAATCTTTATGATAGCCTTCTTGCCAATCTTATTGCTATCCATATTGTTAGCAAAAATCAGTGGACTCTTAATCTTCTTGAAACGAAGAAGATCAATAACACGAAAGAGTGATTGTGCTGGAATATGGTCAATTACTGTTCCATTTTTAATGGCAGCAACCTCCATTTTTTTATCTGTTTTATTCATTACTTTTGACCCAATAAATATGAAATTACTGCTTGGCGTGCAAATAGTCCATTGCCAGCCTGTTGGAAATAATATGCTTTGTCGCTGCTATCCACATCAATGCAAATCTCATTGACACGAGGCAGTGGGTGCAGCACCTTTAAGTTACCTTTAGTGGCTTCGAGCATCTCGGCGTTTAGGATATAAGCATCCTTGACCCTTTCGTACTCCATCTTATCGGCGAACCTCTCGCCCTGAACCCTTGTCATATAGATAATATCGCAATCCTCCATACGCTCCATCATATCGTGAGTTTCGTAGTAGTTGATACCCCTTTCGTACAGGATTTTTTTGTACTCCACAGGCATCTGCAACTCGCTTGGCGAAACAAATGTAAAGTTAGCCTTGAAGTGGCTCAGAGCCTGAAGCAACGAGTGTACGGTGCGCCCATACTTCAAATCCCCAACCATCATAATATTTATATCGTCTAGTTTTCCCTGAGTCTTTATGATAGAGTAAAGGTCGAGCAGTGTTTGTGTAGGGTGTTGGTTAGCACCATCCCCAGCATTAACCACTGGAACACCTGCCACCTCGCTAGCATAGCGTGCCGCACCCTCAACAGGGTGGCGCATAACGATAAGGTCACAGTAGTTCGAAATTACACGTATAGTATCGTGGAGTGTTTCACCCTTAGTGACGCTAGTGGCATTGGCATCCGAAAAACCAATAACCTTACCGCCCAAGTGACACACCGCACTCTCGAAACTAAGTCGAGTACGTGTCGAAGGTTCAAAAAAGAGCGAGGCAACTACCTTACCCTTTAGCAGTTCGCTAGTTGGACTCTTTTCGAACTCGGCAGCAAGCTCCATAATTTTTAGGATTTCATCACGTGTGAAATCATTGATCGAAACTAAACTTTTCATAACTATGTTTATATATTAATACCTGAAATTCAAGGGGACTTCTAAAAACTGATTTGTATGATTTTGGGATGAGATTTTGAGTTAATTTTTTGCCACATTTATGGTCTAATAGCCTCGCTATTTGACCATAAAAAGGTAAAAAAGTAACCAAAATATCGCCCAAAAGCGTGCAAAACCTTTCTTAGATAGTCCATTTTATTTAATTGTTATTCTACTCTTTATTTTTTTGGGGGGCAGTTTTTAGATGTCCCTCAATTCTGTGGTGAGATCTTCTAGTTCGCTGAGGCGCACCTCAATCTCAATGGCACACCCCTGTGCAGTGTACTCGATAGGTTTTGTCTTAAGCTCCCGCTTCTTGACAATCTTCATTACCCTATCCAAATTAGCGAAGTCCACCTCTTTGCGCACCCACTCTTTGAGTACTACCTCCTCCTTGCCAGCATCCTTAATAACTAGCGCAGTAGAGTCACCATAGGCAGCAATCAGCCCCGAAGTTCCAAGCAATATCCCCCCAAAGTACCTCACCACAACGACCACAACATCCGTAACCCCTGCCGACATCAACTGCCCTAGGATAGGTCTCCCAGCAGTGCCGCTTGGTTCGCCATCATCGTTGGCACGATTCAATTTGCCACCTAAGCCCAAGCGATAAGCGTAGCAATGATGCCTTGCAGCGTGGTGCTCTTTTCTAAGCTTCTTGACATAATCCTCAGCCTCAGTAGCCGTACTCACTCGCTTAGCATAAGCAATAAAGCGGCTCGATCGCTCCCTTATCTCACTAACAGTGTCTTGCGCTATTGTGTAATAACTATCCATAAATCTCTGCTCTGGGCTTAATCATTGGCAGCCCCTCATTAAGAATCTGTTTAAATTTATCTCATCTATTTTGCTAAGTATCTGTCACTTCGCTTTTCTATCTTTGCATTGCGTTACATAGGCACCGCTATGCGCCTAATGCAAAGAGAGAAAATCAAAGCAACATCCCTCTTAGCAATTCTAGAAAAGAAAAACTTAAACAGATTCTAAAAACTCCCAAATTTACTCTTTTTAGCGAGAATATCAAAATTTTTGTTGCAATATGCCATATTTTTCCCAAAAAAAACTTTGAAAGTTAAAAAATATTTCTACCTTTGTGTTAAGAAAAAATAATACTTACTTACTGTTCGGTACTATTGTTGAAGACTAATTACGATAACAATGGTATTGAATTTTTGTTACTTAAATTAAAGACTAAAAGAAAATGGCAGCAATTAACCACGTTACCGCCGAGGGAATGCAAAAACTCAAAGATGATCTTGATGCACTAAGAGCAGAACGTCCTAAGATTTCAGCAATGATTGCCGAAGCTAGAGATAAGGGTGACCTCTCTGAAAATGCTGAGTATGACGCAGCTAA
>JAWXTM010000056.1:0-11814 GCA_044433505.1 Rikenellaceae bacterium | reverse complement strand
GATAAGCTGGACCTGCATTAGCAGTATTGATGGTGCACACAAGTGACATCAATACTGCTAGTAGCATTACAAGCCCTCCCGACAGGAAGTTTTTTTTCATAATGATTTTTTTTAGTTAGTAAGCGTGTGTGCTATTGTATTCTTTGTTAAGTAGTTTGTAAGAGAAATAATACAATAGCTTTTAACTACAAATTTATGCTTTTGTTTTCATATAAGCAACTTTAATATTTATGATATTGAAAATTTTAGAAGTCCCCTAGAATAACTGCAATAAAAAAGGTCTGGAGTGTGAATCCAGACCTTTTTTAGCTTAAGGGGGCTTCGTTATTCACTCACATAGTAAAAAGTGTTTTCGGTTGCGTCATACCCCATTATGCGAGTTGAAAAAATCTCGTCGCTAAGGCTCAGTTCAAGTGCATCGCTGCCCTCAACATAATCAACACCTACAATATCACCATCTGCATCCAAATGGATAGCCATCTTGCCTTGATATGCACTTGATGCTGCCATTTGACTTACACTTAAGCTGCTCTGAGTGAACCCAGCAAGCAATTCCGAACGAGTATAACTAAGCACTGGTGGCTCAAAACCATCCATTGTAAAGGTCTTTGAATCGGTACTCAGGGTGTTACACAGCTCTACAATGTCGTTTGCAGCATCCTGAGTTGTATAAACCGTGCAATGCCAAACGCCATCATAATTTGTTATATATGACTTAGTTAGACCATTTTTAATCCCACCCTGCTGACTACTCAGTGGCACTACAATATCATTATCCTCGTGGTAGAGTAACTCACGTGAAATCTTATCTAATACGAAGGTTACGATAGCTTCAAAATATTGCTCTTCAGTGATAAGGTTCAAAATATCAAGTGTATTAGAGAATGTTGCAGTCAGTAGGTGAGTAGCAACTACTTCTTTGTTTAGATTCTCGCCATTAAGCTCATTTAATGTGGCATCGCTATCAACTTGCAAATCTATGATTGCCCCAAATTTACCAACGATTGCAAGTGGGCAATCAGGATGATAGTCGGCAATCTCTACCGCAAAGTCTGCTAGTTGTGAGCCTGAGTGTGGAGAATCTATAGAGATAAATTTCAGAATGTCATTACGATAGGTCTCACCCTGCAAGTATAGCCTAGTGAGAATACCGCCCATAGAGTGTCCTGCGATAGTGACCTTTTCGTTGATATACCCAGCCAGCAACATAGCCTCTTTGGTATGGTCAATAGCATCAGGAATGACATTAAGATTAGTGTTGTAGCTAGCCAACGATGTGTTTTGATAGTTAAGTGCATAGAGTGCCTCGTCTATAAACAGCCCCATTGGTGTAATATAGTTCAGCGTTGGGGTAAAGGTCGCAGCGTTGCTAGCAAGTCCGTGCGCAAGAACCAGTGCCGAACGAACCACCTCCACAGTAAATGGAAGCGAAAGCTCATCAACTTCGGTGGTAATATTAGCGGTGAAATTAAGCTCAGCAATAGCTCCCGTGGTGAGAGTTTCGAGCAATTCTTCGCTAGAGCATAGGTAGTAGGTGTAGACCTCTGCGCTGAGAGTAGGATCGGTATCCTCGATAGAAATATCCCCGTCACTGCCGTCGGCATTCATAGATAGTAAACCCCACTCCTGCTCAGCAGTAATGGTAATTTGTGTAGCAGGATTGCTCGATGAGATTGCGATTTGCAGGACTGCTGCACCATCATTTGCAAGCCCCTTTACAGGAGTTCCAAGCGTATTGCATAAGGAAATCTGTGCAGTGGTTGCACTAGGCTCTTCAGGTGTTTCTGGCTCATCTGGAGTATCAGGAACAGCTGGTTCTTCAGGCGTTTCGGGAGTTTCTGGTTCAATTACTGGATCTTCTTCGGTGCAACCAAAGAGTACCGCACAGCTAAAAAGCAGTGCTAAAAATCTGAATTTATTCATTTAATCTTGAATTTTATACTATTGTTTTGTGAGTACAATCTCGAATGAGTAGTCGTCCATAATCTCCAACCCCTCCTCAAAGTATAGCTTGTCGTCTTTTAGCTCGCAGCGGATTGTTTCGCCCTCTACCTCAAGTGAAAGGTAAGGCTCGCTATAGCTCCACGTGCCAGTGACATCTTGGTTAATATCAGAAAAATCTACCCCAGGAATCGAGCTGCCAACAAAAGCAAAAGCAATGCTACAAGTAAATTTAGAGTCACTTAGCAAGAAAAGGTCAATGCTTAGTTCAAGCTCAATGCCTACGCCAGTATCAATAGTCTGATTTGTAGCCCAGTTAGTGCCCACTAAAGAAGATTCGCTATTGATTTCTTCTTTTGTTGTATCGCATCCGATTAGAAGTAGTGCAAATGCACTAAAGAGTATAAATAATGTTTTTTTCATAGTATTATGATATTAGAGTGATTCAGATTCAGATTCAGTGAAGATAATATAGTTTTGTGGGTCGACAGCATTAGTGGCGTTCCATAGTTCAAACCTCAGTCGAGGTTCTCTCTCTTGGGTAACCATTTCAGATATACCAATACCTTCGCCAGCCTTAACCCTCATTCCCTTTTGTTTGAGCACTTGCTGCAAGCCCTTGTAGATTGAGATCATACCCTCGGCGTGTTGCAGAGTAACCACATATCCATCCTCGGCAGTCCAGTTGCTCTGAATTACAGTACCATCAAGCACCGAGAGCACCACCGAGTTAGGCTTAGGGCTCAGCAGCACACCATAGTTGCCATCTTGTGGTGCAAAGTCCTCGATAACCCTTGCAGATATTGGTGTAATAAAGGCAAATGAAACCTCAAACTTTTTGCTTATTTGCAGCTCTTTACTAATCTGTTTTTGAGCCTCAATAGCCTCTCTAAAGAGAGAATCATCTAGGCTACGCTGCGAGATTTCACGCTTAATTGTACCTTGTAGTGAATCGTTGGTGGCGAGTATTTCATTGCTTGTACGCCCCTCTAACACCATTTGGAGTTGACGGGTATAGTGTTCATACAGGCTAACTTGCTGTTCAAGTGAATCTAGTTTGAGTATTGAATTTTCAATTTCCATTCTAGATTTTGTACCCATTAGCTCTGGAATAAAGTCAGCAATCGGGGTGTATATAATTGCAAATAATGCTCCAGTAAAGAGTACTGCAACGATCAAGAGTGTTAGTAATAATAGCCTTGCACGAGTGGTGAATATGTGCCACACCTCCAGCGAAGTGCTAACTCTACGTAGAGATAGTTTGTACCGTGATGAGAAATATTTGCGACTTTTTTTCTTATTCATAATTGCAAAGTTAATTTATTTTTTTAAATTTGTAGTGAAAATATGAAAATCTAATTTTTAAAAATTTTTAATAATTCATTATGACTACAAAACCTACACTTTTAATCTTGGCGGCTGGAATGGGTTCACGCTACGGCTCGCTTAAACAAATGGACGGAGTAGGTCCCTATAAAGAGACTATTATTGACTACACTATCTACGATGCTATTCGTGCTGGATTTGGCAAGGTGGTATTTGTGATTCGTGGGGTCTTTGAGGCTGAGTTTCGTGAGATGTTCAGCGCAGAACGCTTTAATAATCAAATCGAGGTTGACTTTGTGCTTCAGGAATTGGATAGATTACCTGAGGGCTACGCAGTGCCAGAGGGTAGAGAAAAACCGTGGGGTACTGCTCACGCTGTAATGGTGGCAAAGGATGCTATCAATGAACCATTTGCAGTGGTTAATGCCGATGATTTCTATGGTCAAAACGCTATTGAGGTTATGGGAGCATACCTTGCAAAACTCGTTGGCAAGAAGGCTAGTTACGCTATGATGGGCTATGAGCTTCGCAAAACTCTCTCGGAGAATGGAACTGTTAGCCGTGGAGTTTGTCAGGTGGGTAGATGCTCGCAGCTTGCTTCAATGGTTGAGCGCACCAAGATTGAGCGTCAAGATGGCGATGTTGTTTATCTTGATGACGAGGGTTCTCACCCTCTCGACGAAAACACTCCAGTGTCGATGAATCTCTTTGGCTTTACGCCAGATTTCTTTGACTATGCCGAGGGTATGTTCAAAGATTTCTTGGCAACTAAGGCTACTGTGGATAGCAAAGCAGAGTTCTTTATTCCGCTAGTAGTCAATCAGATGCTCGAAACAAAAGCTGCCAAAATGAAGGTGCTTAAAACCACTTCAGATTGGTTTGGAGTGACTTATATCGAAGATAGACCTGCCACTACAGAGCGTATTAAAGCATTGGTTGAGGGTGGAGTCTATGCTGGCCCACTTTGGGGTGAAAAATAATATAAGAATCTGTTTAAGTTTTTCTTATCTAGAATTGCTAAGAGGGATGTTGCTTTGATTTTCTCTCTTTGCATAAGGCGCATAGTGGTGCCTATGTAACGCAATGCAAAGAGAGAAAAGTGAAGTGACAGATACTTAGCAAAATAGATGAGAGAAATTTAAACAGATTCTAGGATAATGGAAATATTTCAAGAAGTTTGGGGTGGTACGCCAGAGGGTGATGCCATCATTAAATATACTATGGTTAACTCCTATGGCGAGAGCGTTGAGCTGATGAACTATGGAGCGACTCTTCTTTCGGTTAGTGTGCGAGATGGTGAGGGGAAAATCGAGGACGTTGCCCTTGGTTATGGCAAGTGGAGCGACTATGTCAGCGATGGGCCTGCAATGGGTAAGAGCGTTGGGCGTTTTGCCAATAGGATTGCTCGTGGAAAGTTCTCGATCGGGGATAACCAATATCGACTTGCGGTAAATAATGGCCCCAATGCACTGCACGGAGGGACTACTGGCTTTATGAATAGGGTGTGGAATGCACGTGTGGAGACTGACCGCATCGTTTTCAACTACTTGAGCGAGGCTGGCGAGGAGGGTTACCCTGGGGAATTGACCGCTGAGGTTTGCTATGATTGGGACGATGACGCTAACCTAGCTATTACGTATTTTGCTCGCAGTGAGGCAGATACAATAGTAAACCTTACTAATCACGCCTATTTTAATTTAGATGGGCACGCTTCAGGTTCAATTAAGGAGCATACCCTGCAACTGAATTGCGAGGAGTGGCTGCCAACCGATACGACGCAGATTCCAACGGGTGAATTTGCTAGTGTAGAAGGTACGCCAATGGATTTCCGTGAGCCTCGTGCTCTTGGCAGCCGTATGGACGAGGATTTCGAGGCTCTTAAAATCGGCAAGGGGTATGACCATTGCTGGGCTGTGGATGGCTTTAGAGAGGGTCGTTCGATTCGTTTGGTTGGGGAGTTGGCATCGCCTAAAAGTGGTCGAAAGATGAAAATTAGTAGCTCTCAGGTGGGCATTCAGGTCTATACAGGCAACTGGTTAGAGGGCTGTCCGTTGAGCAAGACGGGTACGGAGTATATGGATTACGATGGTGTGGCACTAGAGTGTCAAGCATTCCCCGATTCACCAAATAAGCCAGAATTCCCAAGTACACTACTTAAGGCTGGCGAGGTTTACCAGGAGGTTATCGTCTATTCTTTTTACTGTTAAAACACTAAATAACTTAAATATAAAAAAAATTATGAATCAAAAAAAACAAAACAATCTTTTGCCAATCATTATGATGTTTGCGCTATTTGCGATGATTTCATTTGTGACTAACCTAGCTAGTCCATTTGGTAATATTGCAAAGGATCAATTCGATGCAAGTAACCTAATGTCGCAGTTTGGTAACCTTGCAAACTTTATTGCTTATGCCTTTATGGGTATTCCAGCAGGTATTCTACTAAAGAGAAATGGTTATAAATTCACTGCACTTCTAGCAATCGCAGTTGGGCTCTCTGGTGTTGGCATTATGTATATCTCTGGTATGGTAGAGAGCTTTACGGTTTACATTTTGGGAGCATTTGTTGCAGGTTTCTCAATGTGTATGCTTAACACAGTTGTTAACCCTATGCTTAACACACTTGGTGGTGGTGGCAAGACTGGTAACCAACTTATCCAATTTGGTGGTGCACTTAACTCACTTGCAGGCACATTCTCACCAGTATTTGTTGGTATGCTAGTAGGTGAAGCTACTAAGGCTTCTATTGCTGATGCAAACCCTGCACTATTTATCGCTATGGGTATCTTTGCACTTGCATTCTTTGTACTTGCATTTGTTCGTATCCCAGAACCTCACATCGAGAAAAAAGATAAAAACGCCCCTAAGGTTAAAGACAAACACTCTGCACTTTCATTCCGTCACTTCAAGCTAGGTGCTCTTGCAATCTTTGTTTATGTAGGTGTTGAGGTTGGTATCGCTGCATTTATTATCAACTATCTATCGGCTCCTGTTGCTGAAGGTGGTTTTGGTCTAGGTAAGGATATTGCAACTTCGGTGGCAGGTATGTATTGGTTGCTTATGATGTTCGGTCGTATCTTCGGTGGTATCGTTGCCGCTAGAGTTTCGCCACGTGCTATGTTGGCAGCTGTTGCTGGTCTAGCTGCGCTATTTGTAGCTATTGGTATTTTCCTTCCTGACACATCGCTTGTAAGCGTTCCTGCACTTAACAGCGCAACTTTCACATTTACACTTATTAGCGTGCCTATGAGCATCCTACTATTCGTACTATGTGGTCTTTGTACTTCTGTTATGTGGGGTGGTATCTTCAACCTTGCTGTTGAAGGTCTTGGTAAGAAATACACTGCAATGGGCTCAGGTATCTTTATGGTAATGGTTTGTGGTGGAGGTATTCTACCAGTTATCCAAGGTCAAGTTGCCGATATGTTCGGTTATATGGCTAGCTACTGGGTAATCGTTGCAGGTTGTGCTTATATGCTATATTTTGCTCTTATTGGTAGCCGCAATGTTAATAAAAACATCCCAGTTGAATAATGAATATTACTCAAATTAGAGAAAAATTCACTGAACTTTATGACCAGTCAGGTGCAGTTTATGCATCTGCTGGTCGTATTAATATTATAGGTGAACATACTGACTATAATGGTGGCTTTGTGCTACCAGGTGCAGTGGATAAGGGTATGACCGCTGAGATTCGCTTTAATGGCACTAAAAGAGTTCGTGCCTATGCACTAGACCTTAACGAGTGCTCTGAGTTTGCTTTCGCTAGCGACGAGGATGCGCCAGCGGAACATTGGGCAAAGTATATCTTTGGTGTGCTAAGAGAACTCACTAAACGTGGTGCAGTGATTAAGGAGGGTTTCGATACTGTCTTCTCGGGCGATGTGCCTCTAGGGGCTGGTATGAGCTCTTCGGCAGCACTGGAGAGCACCTATGCCTTTGCACTCAATGATATGCTCTCGCTTGGCTTTGGGCTTATGGAGCTTGCTAAGGTGGGGCAGTCTACTGAGCATAACTACGTTGGAGTGAAGTGTGGTATTATGGATCAATTTGCCTCGCTACACGGCAAGGCAGGGCATCTTATGAAACTCGACTGCAAGAGCGGTGAGTTTGAGTACGTACCGTTCGATCCAGAGGCTCACGGCTATAAGGTATGTTTGGTGGATAGCTGCGTGAAGCACGAGCTTGTTGGTTCGCCATACAATCGTCGTAGAGAGAGCTGCGAAAGGGCTGTGGCTGCAATCCAGAAACGTCACCCAGAGGTGGAGTTTATGCGTGATGCCGAGGAGGATTGGTTGAATGAGGTTATCGGCGAAATTACCCAAGAAGACTATATCCGTGCTCTGTATGCACGTCAGGAGGTCGATAGGCTTCAAGAGGCGTGTGCTGCAATGGAGAAGGGTGATTACGAGACTGCTGGGCAGAGGATGTATGCTACCCACGTTGGTATGAGCGTTTTGTACGAGGTCTCTTGCGAGGAGCTTGACTATATCAATGAAGTTGCGCGAGAGTGTGGTGTGAGTGGCTCACGGGTTATGGGCGGTGGCTTTGGCGGCTGTTGTATCAATGTCGTTAAAGTCGAACTATATGATAATTTCATAGCTACTGTTACTAAAAAGTATAAAGAAAAATTCGGCGTGGATTGCAAAATCTACCCTGTGGTTATCTCCGATGGTGCTCACAGAGTTGAGTAATATTTTTTATAGATAACTCAATCATAAAAACTGTCTTAGGCTTTTACGAGTCTAGGGCAGTTTTTTTGTACTTTGGAGTGATATTTGAATGCTTTAAAGCAAAAACCTTAAAAAATTTAAATGATATGAAAAAACAACTATTGCTTTATTCGCTAGCTTTCTTCTCGCTAGTTAGCTTTGTTTCGTGTGATAAGGATGTCACCGTAACATCTCAGTATGTCTATGAATTCTCTGAGTTCAATAGTGATGTGGACAATGACCTAAAGACTGTCACCTCATACCTCAAGGAAAAAGGAATCATTATTGATGAGGTATTCGATCTTTCTGGTGACTCTCATTATGCTAATAATGATGTTGCGGTGGCAGGCTTCGACTCTGCGGTAGCGAAGGTGAGCGAGACCGAAATTAGCGAGTTGGGACTGAGCACTTCTGCAAGCTTCATCCTTACGCTCACTGGCACGGGAACTGACCAGAATTGGGACGAGCCACTTGCATCTTATACTTATCCAGAGGAATAATCACAGTTATGAAAAGGAGATTACAAATTATAGGGTTAGCATTATTTTCGCTCATTACTTTTGTTTCGTGCAGTGAGGAGGTGTCGGTAATGTCGGCATACAAGTATGGTCTGTCGACTTTTTTCAGCAATAGCACCCAGGATTTTGCAACAATTTCGGATTACCTTGCATCCAAGAACATTTCGTTAAACGAGGTTTTTATTATCACGGGTGAATCGGAGTCCGAGAATAATAAGAAGGCAACAGTTCAGTTCAATACTTTAATTGAAACGGTTACGGTTGATGAGATAGGAGATTTGGGGCTAGATAATGGCACGTACTTCACATTAGTGCTTTTTGGCAGCAGCAGTGATCCGAGTGCAGAGACCACGTTGGCTAGTTATTCTTATCCAGAGGAGTAGTTTTGTTTTATTTAAAAAATATGCGTACCTTTGTAGCAAACATTTACGTATATATATATAACAAAGACTTATGAAAAGAAAACTACAAATTATGTTGCTAGCGTTTGTGTCGCTATTTATGTTTAGCTCTTGTGAGGAGTCAACAATTACCTCGGGTTATAAATATGGATTTGACATTAGTCAAGCAAGTTTTACAGAGATAACAACTGTTACAAATTATTTGACGGGCAAGGGTTTTCAGTTTAGCGATTTTATTTTTTACACTAGCAGTTCTGAGGCTACAAATAACAGTACTGCGGTAGCTCAGTTTAATTCACTTGCTTCAAATATCGCCCAAAGTCATCAAAACCTATTTTTTTACATCCATTTTTATTTGTTAAATTGTTGTGGGGTCAATTTTTAGAAGTCCCCTATATATATTTGCCAATGTATTAATGTTAATATATAGAGAGCAAAGGGTTCGTCTCTGTGTGTTGCATTCACCTACCCAATTAACTGAACCCACCTAAATAATAATTAATGCTATGAAAACAATTTCTACCAGCCTGCTCGCTCTTATTATTGTTCTGTTTGCCTTTACGGGATGTGTTGATAATGACTATGACCTTAGTGATGTAAATAGCGATAACATTGGACTCGGTGATAGTGAAACTATCATTTCTGCACCAATAGGTGATATTGTGTTATCTCTTGATGATATTCTTACTGACTTTACACGTGCTACACAAGAGTACACCCTGACTGATCAAAATATTGAAAGTACCATTGCTCTCGACGAAGGGTGGATTACCGACCAAGTTAAAAACACCTTGACTAGTGGCGGTGGTACTATAGTAGTATCGGCTTCTTGTGACGTTTATCCCGAAGGAGTACCACAAATGACACTTCAACTATGGTTCGACAATATTGCCCTGTTTGACGATTCACAGGTAATTAACTCTCAAAACACCTCGATCACCTCTCAGGAACTTGACAGTGACGAGGTTAATGATATTGTAAATGCAAGTCAACTTCGTTATAGTATTTACTTTGCAGAGAAGACATTCTCGTGTGATTTCGAGGATGTTGAGAACCTTGTGATAAAGCTCTCGATTACCAAGAAAGGCCCTATAGTATTATAGGGGGATTTATAAATTATTTACTCCAAACCTTAACTTACTTATGAAATATTTCTCTAGACTAATAGTTGCGTTTATTTTAACAGCAACGTTCTCGACACCTGCTTACTCTCAGTACATTACGACCAGCTATTTTATGGAACAGAACTGGCAAAGCAATATGCTAAATCCTGCTTTTGCTCCAAGTCAGGGCTATGTCCTGATTCCCGTGATTGGCGGAACTAGTTTTAATGTTGGCTCTAACTCACTCACTATTGACAAACTCTTTTATCAAAATCCGAATGGCAGTGGACTGGTTTCATTTCTAGATGTTGATATTGACAAATCTCTGCTTTTGAGTGCGGTTAAGGATAACAATAATATCTCAGCAGATTTCTCCACAACACTATTTGGCGTGGGGTTCTACAAGAATGACATCTTTTGGAATTTCGGGATGAATCTCAATGTTTCAAGTGACGTTAATATCCCTGGCGGATTCTTTGACTTGGTGGCTTTGAATCAAGCAGATGGCGTGTATAATCTTAGCAACCTGAATGTCAATGCATCTGCAATGCTAGAAACATACGTAGGTGCAAATTTCAAGATAGGCGATAGGCTTACTCTGGGAGCTAGGGTAAAGGCACTTTTGGGTGTAGCAAACGTTACGGCTAACTACGATGACTTGCAAATTAATATTAACGATTCAGAGTGGACTATCTCTGCCAATGGCGATTTTGATGCCACTGGGGCAGGACTCTCGCTTGATAATGGCACTCAAGATTTTTCATTAGAGAATCTTGAGTATGAGCCTGAGGTAAAGTTTAGTGGCTTTGGTTTGGGTTTTGATTTGGGTGCAAGTTTCGAGCTTCTTGATAATCTTACACTTTCGATGTCAGTACTGGATCTCGGTTTTATGAACTGGGGGAAGGAAAATACTATATCTGGAGTAAGCAATAGTGATTTTATCTATACTGGTGCAACTTTCACTGACGATGGGATGCTAGAGTCTGAGTCGATTGATTTGGATAATATCATTAGTTTTGACGAGGTTGAAGCAACTGGTCGTACTCAATCTCTAAAGACAACGATTAATATTGGTGGGGAGTATCGTTTCTTGAACGATAAGATGGCAGCAGGGTTACTTTATTCTGCAAAATTCCGTTATGGTTACACTAAGCACGAGGTCACAACTGTTGTGAGTGGTCGTCCTTTCAGTTGGTTTACTGCTAATTTGTCATATTCTATAGTTGCAGGTCAGCTTGGTGCGGCATTAAATTTCCATCCAAGTTGGATTAATTTCTTTATTGGCACGGACTTTATTCCATTTAAGCTCACCCCACAGTATTTGCCAGTTAGTTCTAGTAATGTTAATGTGTACGCTGGCATAGGCATACCTATTGGCAAGAAGAGAGTTGAATAGGTTTGTGGTGTCGCTGGGCACACCAGATAACCAAAGTTTGTTAGTGCTTGTCTTATAACAGACTAAATAATGAAAGTTTTTTGGTTCTTTTGTTCACAAAAGAACGATGGAATCAGTCCGCTAGAGTAATGAGCTAGAACAATCTCAATAAAATCTTTTAGGGGTTTGGGCTTTAGACCAAATTGGAAAATCGAAGATTTTCCTCCCAAACCCCCAAAGCTATTGCTCTGGTGTAGTGCTATATCATAGTGCTCTATTGTATTGTTATAGCTTTGGGGGTTTGGAAAAAATCTTCGATTTTTTTTGTTTGTCGTTCCTCCAAACCCCCAAAAAATTTTCGTTTTTTAGTTCGCTCGCATACCGCCTGCCATCGTTCTTTTGTGAACAAAAGAACCAAAAAACTTTCATTATTTAGTC
>JAWXTM010000055.1:0-11824 GCA_044433505.1 Rikenellaceae bacterium | reverse complement strand
CTTTCGGTTTTACAACCGAAAGATTTTTGTCTTTGATTTTTAGGCAAGGCATTCGCCTTTCTATTACTCTAGCGGACTGATTCCATCGTTCTTTTGTGAACAAAAGAACCAAAAAACTTTCATTATTTAGTTTGTAAGACTACAAGCTATACCCCCCAACTGCACAAAAAAAAGAGGATTAACACCACTAAAGTGCTAACCCCCCCCTAAAAAATCTTGCTAGTAATCCCTTACTTACGTAGACCTAGTGCCTTAATAATAGCACGGTAACGATTAATATCAGTGCGCTTCAAATAGTCCAAAAGACTACGACGCTTACCTACCAATTTAAGCAACGAACGTTGTGTACCATAATCGTGCTTGTTAGCCTTTAGGTGATTGGTTAGGTGGCTGATACGGTAGGAAAATAGTGCGATTTGGCTCTCTGGCGAACCAGTGTCATCATTAGACTTTCCGTAAGCAGAGAAAATCTCTTGCTTCTTTTCAGCTGAAATGTAACTCATTGTAATAATGTAATTAAAGTTTATTAAAAATCCCCCCACAACATTTGGGGGGGTCTGCAAAGATATGTAAAAAAAAATCATCCTCCAAATTTTTTCGACTTTAGTCTGCTTTTTGTTGTTTTTCGCTCAAAAACAGCACTTTTTTTGATAATAATTTACCCAAAGTGGATCAGCTTATATAATTTTTTGTACCTTTGTGCGTTAAAAGACTACCTACAAAGGCAAAAGCGCATAACCAACTTTAAAATCATACAACTATGAAAAGAACACTTTACCTTAGCACATTACTACTCTCTCTTGTACTTTGTACTTCAATGAATGCCTATGGTCAAGAGAAATCAAAATCGGAATTGCGCAAAGAAGCTAAACTTGCAAAAGAAGCAAAACAACTTGCCTTTGTGGATTCGCTGTTGAAGTGCCGCCACTTTAACTTTGTTGCCGAACGTACCGTTGCAGGGCTTGCTGGTACAAATAGCTCGTTTTCTTTGAACTATGGTGTGTCAGTCGAAGGTAACAAAGTCTACTCTAAGCTTCCTTTTTATGGAAAGATGAATACTGCGACGATTGGTTCGTCACAAGGTCCTCTAGACTTTGAGTCGGAGCGTATCTCGTACAAACAAGAGGGGCAACCAAAGGGTAAAAAAGAGTTCGCAACTATCTCGATAGGAATCGAACCAAAATCACAAAATAATCAATTTCTGTATGTTTTGGAGGTCTATTCCTCAGGGTCTGCTACACTCACCATTGCTCAGCAAAACGGGGACGGCGCAGCATTCTATGGCTACATTACAGATGTTGACACAGATAATATGAAATAAACTTAATATATGACAGATTTAAAACTAGTAAAGACGATAGTTGGTGCTATCGAAGACAAAAAAGGTGAAGAAATAGTTGCGCTTGACTTGAGCCAACTTTGTGGCGCAGTGTGCGATACATTTATTATTGCATCGGGTGCTTCCTCGGTGCAGGTCGAAGCGATATGCTCGGGCGTAGAGGACGAAACATTCAAGCAACTCAGAGAAAAGGTGATTCGTATTGCAGGGCAGCGCAATGCGCAGTGGATTGCTATGGACTATGGCAATGTAATAGTACATATTTTTCAACCAGAATTTAGGGATTTCTACTCGCTCGAAGAGCTATGGGGGGATGCCAAAAGAATTGAGCTAAAATAGAAAAAGTATGGCGCAAAACAATATGAAAAAACCTTCTGGAGGGGGAGGTGGAAAACCTGCTCAGCCACGGTTTAATATGATGTGGCTGTGGATTGCTATGATTGGGGGCATACTGCTCTTCAATATTATGAGCAGTCCTGAGGGTGCTTCAAAAGAGATAACCTCGGAGTACTTGACTCAAACCCTAGTTCCTAGTGGCGACCTACAAAAAGTACTGGTGATTAATAAAGAGTCGGTTGAGGTTCACTTAACGCAAAAGGCTCTTGAAAAATATCGTGCAATCGACGAGTTTAAGACTATTGGGGATGTAGGGCCTCAGTTTTACTTGACAATAGGTGATTTGCAACGCTTCGAGGAACAGTACGATGCTGCTCGTAGGGCGGCTGGAAGTGCTATTCCGCCACTTACTTTCGAAAAGAGAGATGATGACTTCTGGGGAATGGTCTTTGGTATTCTACCGCTAATTATTATTGGTATCTTCTTCTTTGTGATGATTCGCAGGATGAATGGCTCAGGCAGCAAAGGGGGCGGTGGCTCTAATATGTTTAATGTCGGCAAGAGCAAGGCTAAACTCTTTGATAGCAATGGTGAGGGGAAGGTTACATTTAAGGATGTGGCTGGGCTTGAGGAGGCTAAAGTTGAGGTGATGGAGGTTGTAGATTTCCTAAAGAATCCTTCGAAATACAAGGAACTTGGGGGTAAGATTCCTAAGGGTGCACTGCTTGTGGGCCCTCCAGGTACGGGTAAAACAATGTTGGCTAAGGCTGTTGCTGGTGAGGCTGGCGTTCCATTCTTCTCGATGAGCGGTAGCGACTTTGTGGAGATGTTCGTCGGGGTTGGTGCTTCGAGAGTTAGGGATCTCTTCGCTACGGCTAAGGCTAAGTCGCCTTGTATTGTCTTTATCGACGAGATTGACGCTATTGGACGTGCAAGGGGTAAAAATACTGGCTTCTCGGGTAATGATGAGCGTGAAAATACTCTGAATCAACTCCTTACCGAAATGGATGGCTTTGGTACTAATGCTGGGGTGATTATTCTGGCTGCTACGAACCGTGCTGATATTTTGGATAAGGCTCTACTTAGAGCTGGGCGTTTTGATAGACAAATCCACGTCGACCTGCCTGAAAGGGGTGAGCGTGAGGCAATTTTTAATGTCTATCTAAAGAAACTAAAACTCGATAAGAATCTTGATGTTAGCTTCCTGAGTAAGCAAACCCCTGGCTTCTCGGGTGCTGATATTGCTAACACCTGTAACGAGGCTGCTCTTATTGCGGCACGTGCTGGCAAGAAGGCTATCGAAAAGCAAGACTTCTTGGATGCAGTTGATAGAATCGTGGGTGGATTGGAGCGTCGTAGCAAAGTATTCAAAGAGGATGAGCGTCGCACTATTGCGTATCACGAGGCTGGTCACGCTACTGTAAGCTGGTTCTTAGAGTATGCTAGTCCGCTACTTAAGGTGACTATAATTCCACGTGGTAGGGCACTTGGCGCAGCGTGGTATCTGCCTGAAGAACGTCAAATTGTTACTAAAGATAGAATGATGCACGAGATGGCATCGCTGCTTGGTGGACGTGTCAGCGAGGAGCTTACCTTTACTACGGTTAGCTCTGGGGCACTCAATGACTTGGAGCGTACCACTAAACAGGCCTACGCTATGGTGGCTTACTATGGTATGAGCGACAAGATTGGTAATCGTAGCTACTTCGACTCGTCAGCCTCGGATATGAATTTCTCTAAGCCTTATAGCGAGGATATGGCAAGGCTTATTGATAGCGAAGTTAAAGTGCTTATTGACCAGGCGTATGCAGTGGCAAGGGATGTATTGAGTACTCACTCTGAGGGATTGAAGCAACTTGCGGAACTGTTGCTTGAAAGGGAAGTTGTCTTTACCGAGGATCTTGAAAATATTTTTGGCAAGAGGGAGTGGGGAGTTTTTCACGACGATGTGGTAGAAGAAAAACAACCTGCTGAAAGTGAAGTTGAACCTGAAAAATTATCATAAGGATGTTAACATTATTTTTATTTGCAGTTGGTGCTGTGGCACTATTTGTTGTAGGGCTTTCTATTACCCTTATGGTAAAGGGGCGTAATATTGAGGGTGATGTTGGTGATAATCGTCATATGAAGGAGAAGGGCTTGCGTTGTACTATTGAGGAGATGAGCGGTCGTGATGATTGTCCTACGGGCGGCGAGGAGTGTTGTGCAACTTGTTCTACTAGCTGTTTTAGATAGCCGAGTAGGGAAGTAGAATTATGGGTGGCTAGAGCATTAGTGTTGCTCTAGTCACTCCTTTTTTTAGAGAGTTTTAAACCGTAAAATTGACTTTGCAAAGTCAAAGAAAAATAACTACCTTTGTAAGATATTTAAATACAAGACATATAATGAGTAAAGAAGTTAATATATCACGTGGCTGTAGCTTCACCAACGAAATGAGTGGGGAAATCTCTGCACAAAACGTTGTGGGTGGTCACAAAATGGAAATCTACGACTGGGTAGACAAACTGCCCAAAGCAAGCAATACCCCTCCGCAAATTGTAGAAGTTCGCTTTAAAAATACTAGAAAAAGTTTCTTTGTTAATAACAATAACCTACCACTCAAAACAGGCGAAATTGTCGCTGTCGAAGGAAACCCTGGAACCGATATTGGAATTGTGACTATCGTGAGTCGAATGGTGGTGGAGGCGCAAATAAAATCCGTAAACCTCAAACAAGACAGAAGCGAATACAAAAAAGTACTCAGATATGCAACCCCTAGCGATATTGCTAAATGGGGCGAGGCTATCTCTCGTGAACACCAAACTATGATTCTCGCACGGCGCATTAGTGCTGAGATGGGGCTAGAGATGAAGATTGGCGATGTGGAGTATCAAGGGGATGGTATGAAGGCTATTTTCTACTATATTGCTGATGGAAGGGTTGACTTTAGGGAGCTTATCAAGGTGCTGTTTGAGCGTTTTAGGGTGCGTATCGAAATGAAGCAGATTGGCGCACGCCAAGAGTCGGGGCGTATCGGTGGTATTGGTGCGTGTGGCAGGGAGCTGTGTTGCTCTAGCTGGATGAACCACTTCTCTACGATTGGTATTGGTGCTGCCAAGGCGCAGGATTTATCTTTCAACCCTCAGAAACTTGCTGGTCAGTGCGGTAAACTAAAGTGCTGCTTGAACTATGAGGTGGACACTTACCTTGATGCCAAGAAGAAGATGCCGTATGTTAAGGCACCGCTTGAGGCTCTTGATGGCACTTACCACCTTGTCAGCAGCGATCCTCTTGCAGGCAAGATGTTCTTCTCACCTTCGCCAAATAACTTTTCGGTACAGATTGAGCTATCTGCCAAACGTGTCAGGGAGATTCTTATTGCCAATAGCCGTGGAGAGAAGGTCTCAGAGATTCGTGATACTACGGTGCCAGCACCGCAGCCTCGCCAAAGTGAGCCAGAACTGCAAAATGACTTGGAGGATAGCCTAACTCGCTTCGACAGAAGTAAACGCAATAATAAGAGTAATGCTAACAATAACCGCCAACGCAGAGCAGGTAATAACCAAAATAGAAATAATGCACCAAAGACTAATAATGGTGCAGCTTCGGTGAAAGAGAATGGTGGCGAGACCCCAAAACCAAATAGTAACGGCAATAATAGGGGGCGCAACAATAATAATCGCAGACCAAATAAAAACAGTAATAATAACGAAAATAGACCACCTAGGGCAAATAATAATAAGGGGACTTCTAAAAATTGATTTGGTGGATTTGGGATGAGATTTTGGGATGAGTTTTTGCCGCATTTTCTCTCTAATAGCGGGCTATTTGAGAGAAAAAAGGTGAAAAATCAACCAAAATGTCGCCCTGGTGGCATCAAAACACATTTTTAAAACATCCATATTTATTAGTTAAATTTTAGTGGGGTCAATTTTTAGAAGTCCCCATAACAGTAATAATGTTAAAAGAGAGCCTCAAAACAAACCTACACCTAAGAAGGATTAAGGGTGCTATAATATGCATACCACTAGCTTTGCTGCTAGGGTGTGGAGTCTTTTCGATGTACAGTGAGGTTTATGACTTCAGGGAGGCAGAGTGGTCGCCAAGTCAGGTTATTGCATTTGATTTTACGCCTATAAAAGATTATGGTGATAGCGATATTACCCTTGGTTTGCGCTATGATGCAAGGGCTGTGGGGAGCGAGTTTGTGCTCTATGTTGAGGCAAGGGGTGATAGTGGATTATCGCACACAGACTCTACAAAGGTAACGCTACCAAAGGGTGG
Source organism: Rikenellaceae bacterium (assembly GCA_044433505.1). Classification (GTDB taxonomy): domain Bacteria; phylum Bacteroidota; class Bacteroidia; order Bacteroidales; family Rikenellaceae; genus Mucinivorans. The sequence continues at coordinate 5,886 of JAWXTM010000055.1, read as the reverse complement.
AATTCTCGATATTATGTGGCGCAGGGGCATAGAGTGGCAGGCGCAAGAGGTGTCGCTCAGGGTTGGTACAGATAGGGTGGTAGATGGTATAATGAGCCTAAGTATGGAGGTTAGTGGGGCAAAAAATAATTAAAAATGGGAAAGGATAAATTAAGGAGATTTGCTGAAAATCTTACATTTAGGTGTATGATACAGCCAGAGTTTAATGATATTTTTAATGGCAATCACGAGCTAAAGGGTCGCTGGGCAAAGGATTTCTTTGATAATAGTGCGCCAATAGTGCTGGAACTTGGTTGTGGCGCAGGGGAATATACGGTGGAGCTTGCTAGACGATACCCCGAAAAAAACTTTATTGGCGTCGATATTAAGGGTGCTCGTATGTGGCGTGGTGCTAAGACTGCTACAAATGAGGGGCTTAAAAACGTTGCCTTTGTACGCACCAGAATCGAGTTTATTAACTCATTTTTTGGCGAAGGTGAGGTTAGTGAAATATGGCTAACATTCTCTGACCCAAGGCTTAAAGCTACTCAAAGCGAAAAACGCCTTACCTCACCTCGCTTCCTTGAACGCTACGGAAAGTTCCTCTCTAGTGATGGGATGATTAGGCTAAAGACCGATAGCGCACACTTGCATCACTATACTCGTTTTGTAGCACAGGAGAACTCGTTGGAGGTAGTGGAGTGTAACCCAGATATTTACAATAGTTGCTGCCAAAGCCCAGAGCTGCTCACCATTCAGACTGCCTACGAAAAACGCTTCGTTGCAGAGGGGCTGCCTATCACCTACTTTGCATTTAAGCTTGGTGGCAAAAGGGAATTTAGCGTGGGTGAGTTTTATGGTGATAGAGAGGAGGGTAATCTTGACGAACGTAGAGTACGCCGCAAGATTGTTGATATTGACCCTCGTTCAGGCTTCTGTTTTGGGGTGGTGCGTGCCATTGAGGCTGCCGAAGATTTTTTGAGCAAAGAGGGTTCGGGTTATTGTCTTGGTGATATTGTACATAATAAACAAGAGATTGCACGGCTCGAAAACTTAGGGCTGAAAATCGTAGAGCACGATGAATTAAAGGATATTAAGAGTGGTTCGACCGTGATTATTCGTGCGCACGGTGAACCTCCTACCACCTACGATACTTTAAATAATCTTGGGCTAAAGACCATTGATGCAACGTGTCCAGTGGTGGCTTCGCTTCAAAACAAGGTGCGCAGTGCGTGGCAAGAGATGAAAGAGGTTGGGGGTCAAGTTGTGTTGCTTGGTAAGCGTGGTCATAGCGAGGTTATAGGGCTAACGGGGCAGTGCGCAAAGGGTGAGGTGTTGGTGGTAGAGTCGCTGTGTGACCTAGATATGATAGATTATAGCCATCCAATTACCTTGCTTTCGCAAACAACCCAAAGTTCTGAACTCTTTGAGGCTGTAAAGGCTCATTTGATTCGTAAGTGCGAGAATAGGGCTGAGTTAAAGATAATGGGTACAATTTGTCGTCACGTGGCTGGCAGGAATTCTCATCTTAAGGAGTTTGCTAGGAAGTATGATGTGGTGCTGTTTGTGAGCGGTAAGAATAGTTCGAATGGCAAGTCTCTTTTTGAGATTTGCAAGCAGGCTAATGAGAATACGTATTTTGTGGAGAGTACGGCGGATGTTGATATGGAGCTAGTTGGCAGGGCTGCTAGGGTTGGCATAAGTGGTGCTACGAGCACGCCAAGGTGGCTTATGGAGCATATTTCTGCGGCAATAGAACGTAAATAAAAAGAAGAGTGCCCACTTTATAAAAGTGAACACCCTTCTTTAATAATATGCAGAGAACTAACGCTGGAACTTGCGTGGCTTAACCATATTCTCAGGCTTTAATACATCGTCCAACTCCTCCTTGCTCATAAGCTCCTGTTCGAGCACCAACTCATAAACACCCCTGCCAGTCTCCAAAGCAGTGGCTGCCAACTTTGTCGATACATCATAACCAAGGTATGGATTCAAAGCAGTCACCAACCCAATACTATTATACACCATCTTGCGTAGATGCTCCTCGTTTGCAGTGATGCCATCAATGCACTTCTCACGAAGAGTGTTCATTGCATTGCTCAACATCTCGATGCTCTCAAATAACGAATGAACAATAATTGGCTCCATTACATTTAGCTCCAACTGACCAGCCTCAGCTGCAAAAGTTACAGTCAGGTCATTACCAAATACCTTATAAGCAACTTGGTTCACAACCTCTGGAATAACAGGATTCACCTTACCTGGCATAATAGTAGAACCGGGTTGCATTGCAGGGAGATTAATTTCTGAAAGTCCGCAACGTGGGCCACTACTAAGCAACCTAAGGTCATTACAGAGCTTCGAAAGCTTCACCGCTAGGCGTTTAACAGCCGACGAGAAGATTACAAATGCACCCGTATCATTAGTTGCCTCAATCATATTCTCGGCAGCCTTAATATCAAAACCAGAAATTTCCTTAAGGTGTTTCACACAAAGCGGAGTATAGTCAGGGTCAGCATTGATACCCGTACCGATAGCCGTAGCACCCATATTCACCTCAAAAAAGAGTCTTGCATTAGATGTTAGACGAGCCACCTCCTCTTTAAGGTTAGCAGCATAAGCACCAAACTCCTGACCAAGGGTCATTGGTACTGCATCTTGGAGCTGGGTACGCCCCATCTTAATGATATTAGCAAACTCTTTACCCTTTTTGTCGAGCGATTCCACAAGCAGTTTAATATCCTTGATGAGTCGTTGGGTAGAGAATAGCACAGCAAGCTTCACCGCAGTTGGGTAAGCATCGTTAGTTGACTGGCTCATATTAACGTGGTTATTCGGGTGAATAACAGCGTAGTTACCCTTGCCATAACCCATAATCTCTAGTGCACGGTTAGCAATAACCTCGTTGGCATTCATATTGGTCGAAGTACCAGCACCACCTTGCACCATATCCACTACAAAGTGTTGAAGCAGCTGCCCATCCTTTACCTCTTCGCAGGCTTGGATAATAGCCGCAGCCTTATCTTCTGGGAGTTGACCAAGGTCACGGTTAGCCATTGCGGCAGCCTGCTTAACGATAGCAAAACCCTTGATTAGTGCAGGAAAGAAGTGTAGGCGTACACGAGAGATGTTGAAATTCTCCATTGCACGCATAGTTTGCACACCGAAGTAGTACTCTACTGGAACTAGTTTATCGCCCAATAGGTCGTGTTCTTTTCTAGTTGCGCCACTTAGTGGCATTTTGGTAATATCCATTTTTTTGGTTATCTGTTTATAGGTTATTGGTTATACTATTTCATTAATTCTGCCATTTGGAGTTGCAGCTTGCGTGCCTCCTGAGTAGCTCTTTGTGCAAAGTCATCACCCAGTGAGGCGTAGATAATTCCCCGTGATGAGTTAACGAGCAGTCCGCACTTACTATTAGCTCCATACTTATATACTTCTTCCAGTGAGCCTCCCTGAGCACCAACACCTGGCACTAACAAGAAGTGGTCTGGCACTATGCTACGAATATTTTGAAGTTCAGCAGCCTGAGTAGCTCCTACCACATACATAGTGTTTTCAATGCTACCCCACTCTTTTGAGACGTTTAGCACTTTTTCGTAGACTTTAGAGCCATCAGCGAGTTCTTGAAGTTCGAAGTCAGCAGCCGAAGGGTTCGAGGTAAGTGCCAAGATAACAGCAAAGCGACCCTCGTAATTTAAGAAAGGCTTTACGGTATCTGCTCCCATATATGGTGCAAGGGTAACGGCATCCACGTCCATTTCTTCGAAAAAGGCACGGGCATATTGTGCCGAGGTGTTACCAATATCCCCACGTTTAGCATCTGCAATAATTAAGATTTCAGGGTAGTGAGTTTTAATATACTCCACGGTTCTCACAAAGGTATTCCAGCCTTTTTCGCCCATAGCTTCGTAGAAGGCTAGGTTAGGTTTGTAGCACACGGCATATTGTGCCGTAGCGTCGATAATCGCACGGTTAAATTCAAAGAGTGCATCGTCGTTACCAACGAGTGGTGCAGGCATTTTTTGGTTATCGCCATCTAGTCCAACACATAGGAAGCTTTTTTTGCGGAGGATTTCTTGGTATAATTTTTCTATTGTCATTTTATTAGTATTAGTTTTATATTTCAAATGTACAAAAAAAAATCTATGGTTGTACTTTTTTTTTACTTTTTAGCAGGAAAGAGTTTTTATTTTGTGTGTATGGGTTGGATGTTGGGGTCATAGACCCGATGAAAGTTTGTTATAGCTTGTAGTATTACAGACTTTCATCATAAAAGAGTCTGTGCCCCCCAGAGGCACCATTATTGCAAATAACCCTAAATACACAAAAAATCACTAATTTATTTCCTAACATTATGAAAATTGCAAAAATCCAAGCACGTGAAATACTCGACTCACGTGGAAATCCAACTATCGAAGTCGATGTACATACCTTCAGCGGTGCATTTGGTAGAGCAGCCGTTCCCTCTGGCGCATCAACAGGTGAGAATGAAGCAGTAGAACTACGTGATGGCAGCATAGAGCGATACGGCGGCAAAGGTGTGCTTCGTGCCGTAGAAAATGTGAACAACACTATTGCAAAAGCACTCCTTGGAATGGACGTATGCCGACAAGCTGAAATAGATAGAACTATGATTGAACTTGATGGCACACCAAACAAATCTAAGCTCGGTGCAAATGCTATCCTAGGAGTGTCATTGGCAGTGGCACGTGCAGCTGCCGCATACTTTAATATGCCTCTATACCGCTACATCGGAGGTGTAAACGCAAAGGTGTTACCTGTGCCGATGATGAATATTATCAATGGAGGCTCGCACTCTGATGCACCCATTGCCTTTCAAGAGTTTATGATACGCCCTATTGGCGCATCTTCTCTACGTGAGGCATTGCGTATAGGCTCAGAGATATTTCATTGTTTAAAGAAGGTTCTAAAGGGGCGAGCCCTAAGTACTTCAGTTGGTGACGAAGGTGGATTTGCACCTGCGCTTAACAGCACCGAAGATGCCCTAGAGTCAATTCTAGAGGCTATCAAAATGGCAGGTTATAGGGCAGGGCTTAAGGAGGATGGGGGTGAGGTTTCATTGGCATTGGACTGTGCAGCCTCGGAGTTCTATGACAATGGGGTCTATGATTACACTAAATACGAAACTCCAACAAGCCTGTGCCTAAAGTCTGAGCAACAGGCGAAGTATCTTGCATCGCTTGTCGAAAAATATCCGATTGATTCGATAGAGGATGGTATGGCAGAGAGTGACTGGGATGGGTGGAAATTCCTGAGTGATTTGATTGGCAGTAGGTGTCAGTTGGTGGGCGACGACCTTTTTGTAACAAATGTAGAGTTTCTTGGGCGTGGCATAGAGATGGGGTGTGCAAACTCAATCCTCATCAAGGTAAATCAGATTGGTACACTCTCCGAGACCTTGGATGCAATAGAGATGGCACATCGTGCTAGATACACTACGGTAATATCGCATCGTTCGGGCGAAACAGAGGATACAATTATCGCTGATATTGCAGTGGCTACAAATTCGGCACAAATCAAGACGGGTTCTATGTCCCGCACCGATCGCCTAGCCAAGTACAATCAGCTTTTACGCATTGAGGATGAGCTAGGTTTAAGTGCAAGATATGGGCAGTAAAAGCTCCACTACGAGCCATAAAAAAAGGGGGGTTACCTTTCTTGGTCAGGCGGTTTTTTGAAATATACAGCAGTAGATGTTGTATAACTTTGTAACATAGCACATTAGTAAAATTTGCATATACTGATTAGGGGAGAAAAAAAGTTTTTTTTCTATAAGTTAACCCCTTTTTGGCGAAAAGCACTACTCTTTATGTAGTGAATTATGTAGTCCGTTTTTCGAGGCTCATTCGCTCAAAAATAAGTATAACGAATTAAAGCTAA
>JAWXTM010000054.1:0-12285 GCA_044433505.1 Rikenellaceae bacterium | reverse complement strand
AAAAGAACGATGGCATCAGTCCGCTAGAGCAATAGCAAGGCGGATGCCTTGCCTAAAAATCAAAGACAAAAATCTTTCGGTTGCACAACCGAAAGCTAGAACAGACAATCGGCACAGGTTATTGCTTTGGTTATAGCTTGTATTATTACAGACTAAATAATACAAGCTAAAGCCAACCCTTAAAAAGCCTAACTCTCCTCAGGATCGAAGTTGCTGATATACAACTCCATCAAATGACGCACTCCATCAACAGTGTCAACCTCAATGAGAAATCTATGGGCTGCACGATAGATCATACCAGAATCCGTAGTCTTCTTACAAATTCCCAAAAGCTCGTCACTCTTTTCGATTTTAAGCGACTCCTCAAGAGCCTTGAAGTAACACTCCTTTGCAATTCTATTGCAGCAGAGCTTGCCCATAGCCCTAGCTAACTCTAGATAATAAATATCTAGATGACCACGAATGGCAAAATCATCGAAGTCGAGTCCTTCGGCTATTTCGCCATAATACTTGGCTTGTTCGAGAGTCGAGATCTTGATTTGACCTCTCTTTACTGAAAAGATTTTTGTTTTTGTTTCAATCATAATTCAAAAGGTTTTAAATGGTTAATGATTTTGACCTACCATCGAATTATGCCCAAAAAAAGGCACAAAACTACAACTCCTCAAATAGGAGCGGATAGTTTTGTGCTAAATTTCTGTGACAAATATACGAACTATATTTTAATTATGCAAATAAAAATGCAAAAAATACACAAATAGGGCTAATTACAAAAAAAATCAGGGGACTTTTCAATAGCCCCCTGAACTTTTCTACTTCATATCTCAACTACAGTCTAGAAAGAAATTTCTCTCTACTTACGATAAACCTCTCGTGAGTGCCACGTCCAATCTCTCCCTTTGTATCATAAGCCACTACCTCGAACGAGAGTTTTCTGCCCTCCCTTGAAACTAGTGTAGCCTCGGCTCTTACCTCATCGCACAGAGGCGTAGCACGGGTGTGTGCAACATTAATTAGCGTACCCACGGTAGTCTCCCCCTCGGCGCACTCTGCGGCGGCAACTCTCATTGCTGCATTCTCCATTACTGCTACCATTCTAGGGGTTGCAAGTACCTCCATATCGCCTGAACCCTGCGCCAGTGCTGTATCTGCTTTACTCACTATCATTGCTCAAAAGTTTTTTAGCCATTTCTTCGGCAAGTTGGTCACACGCTTTAAGCTTATCGGTGGTTGCAATACCATATATATCGGTACTTTCGCCAACTCTTTCCCAACCAATCTCCTCGGCAAAGCTATTAAGGTTGCGCACACCGCCACCATTCCAGCTATAAGAACCAAAGACACCTAGCACCTTATTCTTCACACCCATATGCAGCAGCTCACGGGTAAGGTTCTCCATTAGTGGGAACATCTGGGTATTATAGGCACACGAGCCAAGAATCACACCTCTATACTTCCAAATATCGCTAATTAGGTAAGAGATATGAGTTTTGCTAACGTCGTGCACCTTGATTTGTCGCACGCCCTGTTCAGCGAGTTTTCTAGCGATATAGTCAGCCACCTGCCCAGTATTGCCATACATCGAGGCGTAGATTATCACCACACCATCACGTGCAATATACTTGCTCCAGCGGTCGTATAGTTCCACAACTTTGAGTGGGTTGTTTCTCCACACTGGCCCGTGCAGTGGGCATATCATTTTAATAGGCACACCCTCTAGCTTTTTGAAGGCTTTCTGAACCATATTAGAGTACTTACCAACGATGCACGAGTAGTAGCGGCGCATCTCCTCACGATAAGCCTCGAAGTCAATCTCGTCGTCGAAGATAGTGCCATCCAGCGTACCGAATGTACCAAAGGCATCGGCCGAGAAGAGCACTGCATCATTTGTGCAGTAGGTCATCATAGTTTCAGGCCAGTGCACCCAAGGGGTAAAGACGAATTTAAGGTTATGGTGTCCTAGCGAAAGCTCATCACCATCCTTTACCTCCATCAAGTTAGAGGTGATATTATAGTACGCACCCAGCACTTTAAAGGTCTTAGAGTTACCGATAATCTCTACATTAGGCCAGCGTCTAACCACGGCAGCAATTTCGCCAGCGTGGTCAAGCTCCATATGGTTAATGATAAGGTAGTCAAGCTCTCTGCCTTCGAGCACTTCCTCGACCATTGCCACAAAGCCTTCGCCGCTTGAGCCTGCTTCCACAGTGTCTAGTAGAGCAGTCTTCTCGTCTTTGATTAGGTATGCGTTGTAGCTTACGCCATTTGGCAGTGGCCAGATGTTTTCGAAGAGGTGTTTTCGTCTATCATTTACTCCTAGGTAATAGATAGTATCCGATACTTTTATTTTCATTGTTTTATGTGTTATTAAAAATTATTTTGCTAGTTGTTGAACTTGACGGGTTGCCACCTTAGGGTTAGCAATAACATTACATCCACCTACGCAGCCACCCTCACAAGCCATAACCTCGACCATATTACCTGGGCAGGATTTTGCAAAACCACGTATCTCACGGATAGTTTTCTTGTCGATACCGTTTATTACGATAGGTTTCATTTCGGCCTTATCGCCAACTTTCTTAGCAACTGCAGCAGCAACACCAGCCGTAGCGGCATAGCCACGTGACGATGGGTCGATAGTGCTATCAAGCGTCAATGGTTCTTGGCTTGCGATTTGGATTTCGTGAGCAGCAAGTGCCGTGCCGACCTCCTCGAAGCTCAGTACAAAGTCTACGTAAGGGTCATTGTACCCCTCGAAGCGTTTAGCCAAACAAGGCCCTACAAATACTACTACTGCATCAGGATTCTCATTCTTCACAATTTCGGCAGAGTAGTGCATAGGTGAGCGAGTGTGCGACACAAATGGTTTTACCTCTGGGATATGTTTTCCTGCAAGGCGGTAGTACGATGGGCAGCACGAGGTAGTCATAAATGGCTCGCCAGCCTCCATCTTTTCGATAAATTCTTCTGCCTCACGCTCAGTGGTAATATCTGCACCCTTAGCAACTTCCTGAACTTCGTCAAAACCGAGTCCTTTGATTGCCGAGAGTATCTTATCAAGTGGTGCTTTGAACTGACCAGCGATTGCAGGAGCAACGATTGCCACCACCTTTTTATCCTTATCGTGCATTGCTCTATAGATATCCACAAGGTGTGAACGCTCCATAATTGCACCAAATGGGCACGCCGAAATACACTTTCCACAGTAGATACACTTAGAGTGGTCGATAACCTCGAAGCCTTGTTCATTTTTGCTAATTGCCCCAACTGGGCAGCTCTCTTCGCAAGGCACTGGTTGGTAGATAATGGCGTGGAACGGACAGTTTTTGAGGCAGAGTCCGCAGTTCACGCACTTGCTGCTCTCGATATGCGCCTGACCATTGGCAAAGAATATTGCACCCTTAGGGCAGTTTACTTCGCAAGGGCGTGCCACACAGCCTCTACACATATTAGTCACTACGTAGTTCACCTTCACACAAGCCGAGCACGCCTCGGTCATAACCGACATAGGGCTTTTGCCAACTTTTTCACGTTCGAAGGCTTCCTTTGCGTATGCGCTAAGGCGTGTACGCTCATCCTTTTCATCATCAATGCCAAAGCCAAGTACACCCATAGTGCGGAACTTTAGCATTGCACGATCTTTATAGATACAACATCTTGTCACTTCGCTTCCTCTGGGACGCATCACAAATGGAATGTCGTCTACATAATCAAGCAACTCATCGTTTTTGAGGTGTCTGATAATCTTTGTCATTAACTCACGGCGGAGCAAATCAGTGTTGTTAGTTGCCATTATTTCGTAGTTGTTTTTTTATTTCGTCAATTATTGTATCGTTATTTGCGGAGCTAATAATTACATCTCCTACTGTGGCAAAAGGAGCTTTGCCACCCTTAGCACTATTGCAGAAATCTAAGCAGGTTACACTTCTTATTTCTACTCTTTGTGCAACTTCCTCGGGCAGTAGTTCCTCGAGTATTTGCAGTTCAGAGCCTCCCATCACATAGCACATTGTGCCGCTACATAGTTTTACTACAATCTTTCTCATTATTTTTCTGGTCTCATTTGTGGGAAGAACAACACCTCTTGGATGGTGGTCTGCCCTGTCATAAACATTGTAAGGCGGTCGATACCGATACCCATACCCGAGCAGGTTGGCATACCATACTCTAGTGCACGTAGGAAGTCATTGTCGATAAACATTGCTTCGTCATCGCCTTTTTTGCTAAGTTCTAGTTGTTCTTCGAAGCGTTCACGTTGTTCAATAGGGTCATTAAGTTCGCTGTATGCATTAGCAAGCTCTTTGCCACCAACGAAGAGTTCGAAACGTTCGGTAAGGTGTTTTTCAGAGCGGTGGCGTTTTGTTAGCGGTGACATCTCCACTGGATAGTCGATAATAAAGGTAGGTTGTTCTAGTAGGTGTTCGCACTTTTCGCCAAAGATAGCGTCGATTAGTTTACCCACGCCCATAGTCTTATCGGTGTGAATCTCTAGCTCGTCGCACTGTGCACGTAGTTCGTCCTCCGTTTTGCCAGTAATATCGAAGCCTGTTGCATCTTTAATAGCGTCGGTCATCGAGAGGCGGCGGAATGGTGCTTTAAAGTCGAAGGTCTTTTCGCCAAATTTAACTTCGGTAGTCCCGTGTAGAGCTAAGGCAACCTTTTCGATCATCTTTTCGGTGAATTCCATCATCCATAGGTAGTCTTTGTAGGCTACATAGATTTCCATTACCGTAAACTCAGGGTTATGGGTTCTGTCCATACCCTCATTACGGAAGTCCTTAGCGAATTCATAGACACCCTCAAAACCACCAACGATAAGGCGTTTTAGGTATAGCTCATTTGCGATACGTAGGTACAGAGGAATATCTAGTGCATTGTGGTGGGTGATAAATGGGCGTGCCGCAGCACCCCCTGGAATTGATTGCAGGATAGGCGTTTCAACTTCTAGGTAGCCGTGGTCATTAAAGTACTCACGCATTGTGTTGAGTATTTTGGTACGCTTTAGGAATGTATCACGCACATCGTTATTTACGATAAGGTCAACATAGCGCATACGGTAGCGTAGTTCAGGATCGCTAAAGGCATCATAAATTTTGCCATCTTGTTCCTTTACGATAGGTAGAGGTCTAAGTGATTTGCTAAGGATTGTGAACTTTTCGCAGTGAACCGATAGCTGCCCAGTCTTAGTAATAAAAGAGTAGCCTTCAACGCCGATAATATCCCCAATATCGAGTAGTTTTTTAAAGACTGTGTTATATAGCGTTGGGTCACCCTCTGGGCATACGTCGTCACGTTTGATATATACTTGGATACGACCCGTAGAGTCTTGTAGCTCAAAGAATGAGGCATTACCCATAATGCGACGAGTCATAATACGTCCTGCAATGGATAGTTTTTCTTCTGGTTTAGCACCCTCTTCTTTTATTTGTTGGGTGGTGTGTGACACCTGGAAGGCAGCCGCTGGATAGGGGTCGATACCTAGCTCACGCAACTTCGCTAGCGATTCTCTTCGGATAGTTTCCTGTTCTGAAAGTTCGATTGACATAGTGTTATATTAAAAGTTTGTTGTTTTTATAAATTATTTCTTTACTAATCGTGCTATTTCGCCAATGATTAGTACAATGGACGTACCTGCAATGGCTATTGCCCAGTTCAGTAGGCTTAGTGGTTCTACTCTAAAGACTTCGCCACCAAATGTTACAATAAGGAATTGCCCAATAAGTATCAGCAGTCCTACTGTAAGGAAGCCCGTAGCTTTACCGAGCATACTAAGAGCTAGTTTGCCAGAGTTGTATGCCTTAGCGTTAAACATATTCCAGAATTGCAGCATTACAAAGATAGTAAAAAATAGTGTTTGGTGTTGCCTTGAGATAGTGCCATCGCCAATATTTTTGAAAATAAACATCAGAGCTGTCATTCCTGCTACGAAAATCGCACCTACGCTTAGTATTTGGCGAGCCATATCAGGCGCAATTATAAAGGCTCCATTTGGTCGTGGTTTCGAGTCCATAACGTGTTTTTCGGCAGGCAGTGATGCTAGTGCACCAGCTGCGAAGGTATCCATAATAAGGTTAACCCACAGCATTTGGGTCACTGTCAGCGGTAGGTCGAAGCCAAGAACTGCACCGAGCAGAACAATCAGCAGTGCCGCCACATTGATAGTGAGTTGAAAGAGCACGAAGCGTTGGATATTCAGGTAGACCGAGCGTCCCCACATCACTGCACGTGCAATCGAAGCAAAGCTATCATCGAGCAGTGTAATATCACTTGCTTCCTTAGCAACAGAAGTACCCGATCCCATCGAAAGCCCAACGTCAGCAAAGTTCAGCGCAGGGGCATCGTTAGTACCATCCCCAGTAACTGCCACTACCTCGCCACGCTTTTGGAGCAATTCCACCAATCGTTGTTTATCTTGAGGGCGTGCACGAGCCATAATCTTTAGGTATGGTGCTCTCTGGTATGCCTCAGTATCGTTTAGTTCGCCCCACTCAGGGCCTGTAATAGCGCACTTTTCGGTATCAGTGGCATCGTCCCATAGTCCAATTTGGCGAGCAATCTCACGTGCCGTAGCAGGAGTATCACCCGTCACCATCTTGATTTGTATGCCTGCCTTAAAGCAACTCTCAACGGCAGAGGGCACATCCTCTCTGACGGGGTCAGCAATAGCTGCAATAGCTTGTAGCTTTAAATCTTTAAGTTCAGCTTCAATCTCCCCACCGCTGAACTCTTTATAGGCAAAGGCAAGGGTTCTCATAGCACGGTTTTGATAGTCAAGAAGTTTTTCTTTGGCAGTTTCAAGCTCACCCTCGCTACACCTTTCTAGGACATATTCAGGCGCACCCTTTACCACCAATAACCTCTTGCCGCCAATAGTGGTAACAGTTGCCATCATCTTTAGCTTAGAGCTAAAGGGCATTTGTGCCTCCACGCCCACACCTCTTAGAGCGGCGTAGTCTACATTATTATCCTTGAGCCAAAGCAGTAATGCCCCCTCGGTTGGGTTTCCCACAGCCTTACCCTCGGCATCAATATTGGCAGTTGAGTTTAGCGAGATTGCGCTATTTAGCAGTTCGGCATTACCCTCAAAATCTAAAAGCTCAGCTACTCGCATCTCGTTACGGGTCAGCGTTCCAGTCTTATCGGTACAGATAACCGTTGTAGCACCGATAGTTTCCGAGGCGTGCATCTTGCGCACCAAGTTATTGTCACGCAGCATCTTACGCATAGACAGCGCAAGCGAAAGAGTAACGCTCATAGGCAGTCCCTCAGGCACTGCAACCACAATAAGCGTAACGCACAACATAAAACTATTAAGTATAGCTCCAGCCATATCGAGGCTTATCCAATGCTCAGCCTCTAGCGGACTCACCCCAAATGGCAGCCCCAAGAGCACTATTGCCCCAAAGGTCATTAACCCAAGAATAAGCCAGTATATGCTACCAATTTTCTTGATATGCTCGGGTAGTTCACGTTTGCGCCCACTCTTAAGCGATAGCCCGTCATAGACTATTGGCACCCACATCTTGCCCAACATTACAAAGACAGCAAGGAGTGCTCCGCCAAGAAGCCCCTTTTGCCCTAAGGTAGCATCAGCAAGCGAACCCCAAAAGACCTCTTTGACAGTCAGCGCAACAAAGGTCATAAAGGCAATAGCAAAGCCACACACGCCGATAAGTTTCGCAAGGCGTTCGAGTTGTTTGGTCAGTGGGGTAGTGTTATTAGTCTCTTTGGTAGAGAGTTCAGCAACCTTGCCAAATTCAGTGGCATCCCCAACCTTTAGAACTTTGGCAAGGCAGTTACCCTCAACAATGGTCGTTGAGCGCAGGATGTGATTAGTCGGATAGGTAGAGTCACTTTTAAAATCCTTTTCGAGGGTAGATTTTCTGATCTGTGGTTCGCCAGTTAGCGACGACTCGTTCACGACCAACTCCGTTGCCTCTAGAAGTAGTGCATCGGCAGGAATCTCCTCACCCGTATCAAGCACAATAATATCACCCACGACAAGTTCGCTCTTTGGCACTTGGTGGATAGCTCCATTGCGATATGTTTTGTAGAGAGTCTGGTCGTTGATTTTATTGAGTGCATCGAACTTTTTAGCGGCATCTCTCTCGAAGTAAAAGGCAATAGAGGTCGAAAGAAATATTGCCACAAAGATACCAATGGTTTCGTAGTACTCACCGTGCGCAACCGAAATACCAAGTGAAAGGATTGCCGCAACTATTAGCACACGAATCACAGGGTCGTTAAATTTTTCGATATAAAGCCTCCACATCGACTTCTTTTTTGGGGGTGTTAGCACATTTTCCCCATTTGCCTCTCGACTCGCTTTTACCTCCTCACTGCTAAGTCCTTGAATATCTTGCATTTATATAAATATTTAATTTTTTGCTTTTTTTTCTGCACAAAAATAACTATTTTAGCGCAATTATAGCATAAAATTGAGGTAAAAAATGGATAATCGTATAATAAAATTTCTCGCATCACGTCATATTATGACACTCTCGACGCTTAGCGAGGGTGGGGGAGTGTGGTGTTGTAACTTGTTTTACGCGCTGGATAGGGAGCGTGGGTGGTTGATTTTTACCTCAAGCGAGGCGACACTCCACATTGCCCAAGCACTTAAAAATCCACAGGTTGGAGCATCTGTTGTACTCGATACTAAGGTGGTGGGGAAGATTCGTGGGGCGCAGATTGCTGGGGTTTTTCACGATGCACACGCTAGCGAGGAAACTCTAAAAATTTGTAAATCAAGATACTTAAAGCGTTTTCCCTATGCAGCCCTACATCTCGACCATCTGTGGTATGTTGAGATTACTGAGCTTAAGTACACTGACAATAGGCTCGGATTTGGAACAAAACTTCACTACACTAAACAATAATACACTATGAAAAAACTTTTACTATGTCTATGCGCTCTTCTAGCCATAGGATGTTCATCTAAGAAAGAAACCCCACGGGTTGCAATAGTCGGAATTGCTATTGAAAGCAGTACCTTCTCACCTGCTCGCACCACTAAGGATATGTTCCGCATCTCTCGTGGTGAGGATATGTTCTCGGCATATCCCTTTATGGATGAAACCACTGATACACTACGCAATTCAGTAGAGTGGCTGCCGCTGATGGTGGCTCGTGCTACACCTGGGGGGATGGTCACTCGTAGTGCTTATGACGAATTGGTAGCCGAAATTCTCGATTCGCTGACCACAAACCTTCCACTCGATGGTATCTTCTTCGATATTCACGGTGCTATGAGCGTTGAGGGAGTCGATGACCCTGAGGGTGATTTTATTACAAAGGTACGAGGAGTGGTTGGCTCGGATGTCTTGATTTCTACTTCTATGGACTTGCACGGCTGTGTTTCTAAGACATTGGCTAGGGAGTCTGACCTGATAACTTGCTACCGCCTTGCCCCTCACGAAGATTGGGCAGAATCAAAGGAGCGCACGGTTCAGAACCTTGTCGATAGGCTACATAGTGGCAAGGGTAAACCTGCCTATAAAGCGTGGGTGAAAGTGCCTATACTCTTACCTGGGGAGCAGACCTCGACACGTGTTGAACCAGGCAAATCACTCTACGCTAAGGTAGACCCTCTGACAAAGAGTGAAGGGGTTATTGATGCTGCTATTTGGATTTCCTATGCTTGGGCAGATGAGCCTCGTAACCACGCTGTTGTAATGGCGTATGGTGATGATAAGGCTGAGGTAGCAGCCGCTGCCGAGAGCCTTGCTCGTGACTTTTGGGCAGTGAGAGAGGAGTTTGAGTTTGTTGCACCGACCGCCTCGCTGGAAGAGTGCCTAGAGGCTGCTATTAATAGTCCAGAGAAACCTTATTTTATAAGTGATATGGGGGATAATCCTACTGCTGGCGGTGCAGGTGATGTTACTTGGACACTCGATAAATTGCTCCATAACCCTTACTTTAAAGGTGCAGGTGCAAAGAGTCTAGTCTATGCCGCAATTCCTTCGAAGGAGTTTGTAGAGGCTGCTTCGAAAGCCGCAGTTGGGGCAACGGTTAGAGAAAAAGTTGGTGCACAAGAAGATAATCGCTACTGTGGGCCAGTTGATTTGAGTGGTAAGCTGCTTAAGTATGTTTCGAAAGAGGATTCTAGAGATGGTATTGCAAAGGCTCTTGTTGAGGTTGGTAGCCTAAAGGTTATCGTTACGGAGCGTCGTAAACCATATCATTATGTGGCTGACTTTAAGGAACTTGGAATAGATCTTACACAAGAGGATATGGTAATGGTTAAGATGGGCTATTTGGTAGAGGAGCTATTCGATGTGCAAAGGGGTTGGATGATGGCTCACACTCGTGGCGGTGTTGATCAAGACCTCTTCTCGTTACCTTACAAAGGTATTGAACGCCCTATCTTCCCACTCGATAGAGATATGCCAGAACCAGCCCTTAAAGCAGAGTTTATGTAAATAATGTTGAAGTACAGCGCAATAATACTTGTAGTGCTTATGAGTGCCTGTACTGTCTTTATGCCTAGTGGAAGTGCAAGTGCTATTCTGCGAGGCGTAGAGAGTTATAGTGACGCATCGGGACGTAGTGTGATACTTGTCCCGATGGTGCACTATGGCAAGGCTCACCACTATCAAAAAGTGGGCGAATACCTTGCGCAAAAGAGTAGCGAAGGGTATGCAATCTTCTATGAGGGTGTTAGCTTTGCTAGTAGAGAGGATATGGAGCACCTCGACGAGATTATGGGGGATAGCACCCTACTTAATGAGTACCGCAAGCGGTGCGACACGCTCTATCGAAAATATCGCCGTGTGGTTGGTTTTTTTAACTCAGGTGGAGAAAATCAATATAGCGATACTGCTAATCTATCACTGCCACGTAAATATAGACGTGGCGATAAGGTCACTCAATCAAACTCGCTTTTGGGGCTGGATACGCTGCCCAAGGTCTATTGGGTCGATATGACCTACCCAGAGATTGTAGCTCGCTATGAAAGCGAACTGCAAACGATAACTCTTACTCAGTATGATTGGCAGACTCCCCTTAGAGCACAATATAATCCCAATGACGGAGTGGAGTATGACCGCTATAAGTTTTTGGTAGAGTATAGGGATGAATATATTGCACAGAAGGCTCTAGAGTGCGATTTTAACGACGTTGCAATAGTCTATGGTAGGGAGCATCTTAGAGGTATTGCAGAGGCGTTGTGCGAGGCTGGTTTTAGCTCTAGGTAGGGAAATTTCCTAAAAAAACTCTATCTTTGCACCTATGCCAAAGAAAAAAATAGAGGTCAAGATGCTTACCTACGGTATCTATACACCGTGGGAACGTGGTGCAAAGACTCTACCCAAAATTATTAAACATACCAAAGATATTCCCGCTGAGCTTGATATTGAGTTTGGTTATACCTTGCTATTTCGTGGTGCAAAGGGGCGCACCATTAGCTTTATTATAAAGCACCCACCCTTTTGTGATGAGTGGGGTGAGGTTCGCCCAGACTTCACGGGCGAGGAGATTATAAACTCCAATGAGTGGCAATTTTTTCTAGGTGATACGGTATGGTTGCCTATTGAGGATAAGTGTGGAGAGTGGGAACTTATAACGATGCTCGATGGCAAGGAAGTGGCACGGATGAAGTTCAATCTCTACTAAACAAAGAGGGTTGGTTACTCGTGAAGTAACCAACCCTCTTTGAATTATTGTAGCCTTTTGACTTATTCGAATGACATAAGTACACCTACACAGTCTTGTGGATCCCAAAGCCATACTAGGTTGTCTTCAACCTTAATAACGCTCATCTCTCTACCAGTGAAGCTAATATCTTCTAGCCCGATAGTTGAGCAATCTACATTGAACTTAGCATTAAGCTCTGGAGTAGAGTCAAGCACTAGAGAGTATAGTTTGTCGAACGAAAGGTTCGCAACCATATATTCTTGTTTGGTTGTGCTGTAAACGATTTGGTCAGTTTGTTCATCATACTCTGCCAAAACCTTACCGTTAAGAGTAAAAGAAGGTTCGGTAACTGTTAGGAAAGTAGTTCTATACTCTACTTCATTTTCGTTAATAGTATCACTCTTCTTACAAGCAGAAACTGCAACTAGAAGCGCAAACATTGGCAAGAATGCTTTAAAAATATTTGATTTTTTCATTTTCATAATTGTTTAATTAGGGGGAGTTCTTTTTGAGGGAACTCCCCTTTATTATTTATTCAACATTAATAACACGTTTAGCGATGTAAGTTTTGCTACCACGAGTAACTTGGCAAGTGATGGTGTGTTTACCAGAGTTAAGCACAACTTTGTCGCCACGAGCCACAGTGTCACC
>JAWXTM010000053.1:0-13520 GCA_044433505.1 Rikenellaceae bacterium | reverse complement strand
ACTAAAATGATTAAAGTTTTTTGGTTCTTTTGTTCACAAAAGAACGATGGAATCAGTCCGCTAGAGCAATAGCAAGGCGGATGCCTTGCCTAAAAATCAAAAGACAAAAATCTTTCGGTTGTAAAAACCGAAAGCTAGTACAAACTCCCATAAAAGTCTTTTGGGGGTTTGGAGGAACGACAAACAAAAAAAATCGAAGATTTTTTTCCAAATCCCCAAAGCTATTACTCTGGTTCGAGCTTGTAGTATTACAGACTAAAATGATTAAAGTTTTTTGGTTCTTTTGTGAACAAAAGAACCAAAAAACTTTAATTATTTAGTTTGCTCTAGCTTGTATTATTACAAACTCACTAAAGAGCAGAAAATGCTGAAATACCCTCTCTGCCCAACGAAAGAGTGTAATCATTAACAAAATACGAAATATGATTCTGCAACACCTCCTCAGACAACTCCTGAGCATAACGACGTACAAAAAACATCGGTTCTTCACGGTGAGCCATTGCATAAGCTACCGACGAACGAATAATTGCAGACAACTCCTCATTGCTGAATTCTTCCCTGCAATATATCCCTCCCAAAGGCAACGCTACGCCATACTCCTTATCCCACTCTTCACCCAAATCAGAAACCTTCTCTAAACCCATTTCACTAAAAGTAAAACGCCCCTCGTGAATCAAAACCCCCAGCTCAACCCCTCCGCTACTGACCATATCAGCAACTCTATCAAAACGAACATAGAGCGGTTGGTAACCCTTGAAGTATTTATGAAATAGTCGTGCAGCAGTGGTATTTTCACCAGGCAGAGCTACTTTTTTACTATTATTATTGACACTGGCATCTCGCACCACAATAGGACCATTACCAAAGCCGAGTGCCGAACCTGCATCGAGAAGCTGATAGCCACCACTCAGTGCCTTACGATAGAGTGCAGCCGAGGCTTTAACAACATCACCCTTGCCACCCAGAAGCATACGATTGAGCTCTTCAATATCAAGGA
This sequence comes from Rikenellaceae bacterium, assembly GCA_044433505.1. Lineage (GTDB taxonomy): Bacteria > Bacteroidota > Bacteroidia > Bacteroidales > Rikenellaceae > Mucinivorans. The sequence goes on along the minus strand of JAWXTM010000053.1, from coordinate 12,523 downwards.
ACTCTACATCGAAATGATACCCCAGTGTGTCAACTTTGGAGTGCAGCATCGCATAGAAAGCGAAGGTGTCATTAGGGCAGGGGCTAATCTTTAGTTTTATTCTTTTCATTATCTCAGTGGGCGGTGGGCATTATGACGCTCTCTTTTTAGGGCTTCTAAGACTGCCTCTCGATACTCTGTTGTTAAATACTGCTCTGAAAAACGCTCCCAAATATAATTTACTGTCTGAGGGGTCGGATGGCACATATCCTCGGCAGTGAAACGGTAATCACGCAGCTCATCCATCAATATCTCATAGGCTGGGAAATAGACCCTACTACTAGAATCTTCCCTACAAAACTCCTCGATTGCCACACGCAGCGTAGCCTTGCTCACGAAATTCTCCGAGAGTCCATCACGAAGGTGGCGAATAGGGCTAAGGGTTACTATAAACTTTGCAGCAGGGTATGCCTCAGCAATTTTTTGCAGTGCCAAGAGCGATTCCTCGACCGAAATCCTGCGCCTAGAGAACTCCTTTTCGGGGAATTTATGGCAGTTGGCTACAACCCTGCCATCTCTGAAATAAACATAGGCACTACCCAGCGTAACAATCACTATATCAATATTATCAACAGCCTCTCGATTGATTCCCTTTAGTACCGCATCCTTATCCACCCCAGAGAACGACCCGTGGAAATCCATCGAGTGCCACAGACCATCCCTATGTAATAAATCCTGCTCACTAAACTTCTCTCCACTCTTAAATATCTCGACAGCACGCCCCACCGACAGCGGATTATAGACCACTCCGCAGGGGTTATTATAGACCTCTGCACCCTCAACTTTAGAGAGTTTCCCTGCAATATTTTCGGCAAAGCACGACCCAACAACAAGCACCCTACTCGATTTTTCAATCAAGAAGGGTGCAGTATTAATATTTACAACTGTTTGTAGTTTCATTATCCTAGAACAACAGATAGACCGCTGCACCTGCCACATAACCAACAATAGCTAGTAGCGTAAAGCGTTTTAGGTAGTAGCCAAAGGTTAGTTTTTCCATACCCATTACAGTTACGCCCGTAGCCGATCCGATAATCAGCAGCGAGCCACCCGTAACAGCGCAATATGCAAGGAATGTCCAGAATTCAGAGTTTACCACATAAGTGCCGACTTCGGCTATAGGGTACATACCTTGTGTAGCAGCCACAAGTGCCACATTATCAACAAATGAACTCATCACACCTATAACAAAGCTAATAAGCAGTGGTTCTTCAATAGCACTCTCTAGTCCTGCGCCAACCTGAGTCAATGCACCTGCAACCTTCATTGCAGCGACACTCATAAGTACGCCAAGGAAGAATAATATAGTGCTCATATCAATGCGTGCCAACACTTTGCTAACGCCAAATTGCTCCATCTTTGGGGTCTTTTTGCTGATGCTGCGATACATCAAATCGGTGTATATCCACATAAACGCAAGCCCCATTAGGATACGCATAAATGGCGGAAGTGTACTCCAATTCTGGAATACTGGTACAAGTGCCATAGTCGAAACACCTAGTGCAAGCAACACTACCCTATGAACTTTAGCTACCTCAAAATTGCTACGAGTGGTACTGCTGAGTTCCTTTGGAGCGAAGGTCGCATCTTTCTTTAGGTAGAACTGGCTAGTCAGCACTAGTGGCACAATCATAAAGGCAAGGGCTGGAAGGAAGAGTGTAACAATTTGGTGTTCAGGAGTTACATTGCCACCTGTCCAGAGCAAGATTGTAGTGACATCACCAACTGGTGAGAACGACCCACCTGCATTGGCAGCGATGATAATCATACCTGCAAAGACCCATCTAATATGTTGCTCGTCAATAAACTTACGCACCAATGCCACCATAATCACAGCGGTTGCGATATTATCGAGCACGGCTGAGAGCAGAAATGTTATAAAGCACACTACCCACAGTAGTTTTCGTTGGCTACGAGTCTTGATTGCCGAAGATATTACGCTAAAGCCTCCGTGGACATCCACCAGCTCGACCATCACCAGTGCCCCCATCACAAAGAAGAGCGTTTCGCTAACTTCGCCAAGTTGTTCTGATACAATTTCAGAGGATACATCCACCCCAAACAGTGAAATAATTACCCACATTAGCACACTCATAAGCAGTGCAGTGGCAGATTTGTTTACGCCAATTTTTTCTTCAAAGGCTACTAGTGCAATCCCAAAGAGAAAGACTACGATTAAAAGTACAGTTAGTGACATTTGTTATTATTGTTATAAAGTTATTTTAATTACTGTGCGTGAGCGTTCAGTTACTCTGTATCTATTGTCGATTCTACGCCCCACTACCCACACTATATCTTCGCCACTGAGCAGCACCCCCTGACGCTCCTTATCGGGAAGTGACACCTTTTGATCAATCAAAAAATCGCTCACCTTTTTCTGCCCCGTCATACCCAACGGCACAAAGCTATCACCAGACTCCCAACGCCTATACTTCAGTGGAAAGGAGAGTCCGTCGGCGCATATCAGTGCCACATTCTCTGGAGTCGAAAGGCTCATAAGCGTCGTAGTATTAACCTTTTCGATTCTTGGGTCATTTTCTAGGAGTTCAAACTCTTCGAGTTCTATGTTTGCTCTAGGCTCAATCAATAGTTCACCACGGTTGAGCGTGGCAAGGTGGCTAGGTGAGTAGAATTGCTTGCCAGTGTGGTTAGCGCCATATATATCATCGACCACCTCCCCACTAAATCCATAGCTGCGAAGAATCTCGTAGAGTACAAATTTCGGTTCAGGGTAGTTACTCAAGACCGATAGATCTAGCTTACCATCTCTTATAATATCACCCTTTATATGGCTAATAACCCCCTCGATAAATCTGCCAGTGGAGCTGAGTCGCTCAATATTGTGCGCCATAGTGGTGCGGAATGACCTTGAGGAGCTTTCAAAGCGAGGCAGTATATCGTAGCGCAAACGTGAGCGTAGGTAGTTATCACTCATATTCGAGCTATCGGTACGATACTCAATATTGTTTTGTAGCGCATACTTTTCAATCTCATCCCTTGAGGCAAAGAGCAGAGGGCGCACTATATTTGCTCTAACTACACTAATACCCCCAAGTCCACGAACCCCAGTCCCTCTCATTAAGTTTATAAAGAAAGTTTCGATGGCATCGTCACTATGGTGTGCTATTGCGATTTTGGTGTAGCCGAACTCTGCGGCAAGCTCTTCGAACCAAGCATAGCGCAGTTGACGAGCCACCATTTGGGTACTATCACCGCTACTGCGCACCACTGCTTTGGTATCGAAATAGCGTATATGGCACTCCACTCCATAGCTCTCACAGGTGCGTTCTACTAGAGCAGTATCGCCATCACTCTCGCCCCCTCTGAGCATAAAATTGCAGTGCGCTACACCCACTCTATCCCTGCGCCCCAAGTACTCCCCCACAAGTGAGAGTAGCACCATCGAGTCGACCCCTCCGCTAACACACACCAACACCTTATCATCACCACTAAGCAACGATTCTTTCTCCACAAAATTTTTAAATTTACTTTGCATATTATATTAAGCCTAGTGCTGAAAGGAGTATAACCGTAAGGGCAACTGGGGCAATGTACCTTACCAAAAAGATAAAGACTTTATATACACCACGTGAATTTTCGCCATCATTGGTAAAGACGCTCCAAGACTGTTTCTTGGATAATCTCCACCCAAAGAAGAGTGCCATTATCAAGCCACCCAGCACCATCAAGACATTAGAGGATAGGTAGTCAAAGGCGTTGAATACCGATTGCCAAGCAGCACACAATACCGTAAGAGATGCCACCATAACCCCTAGCACCACTACTGCACGAACTCGTGTCATACGCAGCTGTTCAATAAAAATAGTGGTTAGCATCTCGAAGATTGAAATAGCCGAAGTCAGTGCGGCAATAACCAATACACCAGAGAATAATATAGCAAATGCCTTACCGTAGGCTAGTTGTGCAAAGACAGTTGGAAGTGTCAAGAATATAAGTTCGGGCCCCTCGCCAGCCTCTAGCCCAAAGCTAAAGACTGCAGGAAAAATCATCAATCCTGCCATCAATGCTACCGAGGTGTCGACTGCCGAGACTATTAGTTTACTCTTAAAGATATTCTCTTTTTTCTTGGCATAGGAGGCATAAGTTATAACTACCCCCATACCAATAGAGAGGGTAAAGAAGACCTGACCCAGTGCATCTATAAATGTTCGAATGGTGACCTCGCTCCAATCTGGTGCAAAGAGGAATGTAACAGCCTTATCCCATCCCTCAAGTGTTGTGGAATAGATACACAAGAAAATCATCATAAAAAAGAGCACAGGGATAAGAATCTTATTCCACTTCTCTACACCCTTTTCAATGCCACGCCCTACAATCACTGCCGAGAGCAATACAAATGAAAGTCCATAGGCAATAGGTTGCCAAACGGAGCCTCTAAATTCTGAAAAGTCATCTTTAATTTCGATAGCAGTAAGTCCAGAAACCTCTCCAAAAACGCTATCAGAGAAGAGGTGTAGTGCCCAACCCGAAATTACCGAATAGACCCCCATCAGCAGAAAGCCAATAAGCATAAAGACGTAGCCAGAGTTTGACCACACGCTCTTTGGCGCAAGCACCTTAAAGGAACTGATAGCCCCAGCTCTAGATAGCCTACCCACCGAGAACTCAGTCAGAACCAGTGGTAGTCCCACCAAAAGCACCATCAATAGGTAAATAATAATAAATGCTGCACCACCGTGCTCGCCTGCTAAATACGGAAATCTCCAAATGTTGCCTAGGCCCACTGCCGAACCAGCAAGTGCCATCATTACACCAAATGAACTGGTGAACCCTCCTCTGTTTTGCTCTTTCATAGAATTATTTTTTTATATTTTCAGAGTTTTTATTACCTTTGTGAAAGTTATGATATTCACTCCGCAAATATACAAAATTATTGATAAAAAGCACACTTCATTCATTAATATTGAGGAAATTCGTGCATTTTTAGAGATTAACCCCACCTCAGAGCAGGTTGAAGCAGTAATAGAGCAAGCACTTAAGCTTAAGCGTCTTAGCTTGGCTCAGACCGCAACGCTGCTGCGTGCACCCAAGGAGGATAGAGCAAAGATACTCAAGGCAGCCAGCAAACTAAAAGAGGCTGTGTATGGTAACCGTATTGTGCTCTTTGCGCCACTTTACGTGGGGAATCTTTGTTCAAATAGCTGCGATTACTGCGCTTTTGCTAGGGAGAACACTCTCACGGCTCGCAAGACACTCTCCCACTCAGAGCTACTCGAAGAGACTGCCGCTCTAAATAGTCAGGGGCACCGTCGATTGATACTCGTTTGGGGTGAGCACGCCCTATATTCTGCCACGACTATTGCAAAAAATGTACAGCAGGTTTACTCCACAGGGGAGATCAGGCGACTGAATATCAATGCAGCACCTCTCTCAGTAGAGGGCTTTAGAGAGGTTGCTGAGGCTGGAATCGGCACCTACCAAGTTTTTCAAGAAACATATAACCCTGAGATATACAAACAACACCACTTGGCTGGCAAAAAGAGCGATTATGATTATCGCCTCACTGCCTTTGATAGAGCTATGCAGGGGGGTATTGATGACGTTGGTCTGGGTGTACTTTTTGGTCTGAATCCCTGTTGGGAGGAGGAGGTGCTAGGGCTAGTTAGGCATACTAACCACCTCGAAGCACTCTTTAATGTTGGACCCCATACCATCTCTTTCCCACGAATGACCCCTGCCGCTGGTGCTAAACCCTCACAGGCTCCCATCTCTGACGAGGACTTTATCTTTGCTATTGCAGTTCTGAGGCTTGCAGTGCCCTATGCTGGGCTTATACTAACTGCAAGGGAGACCCCAGAATTTCGTAATAAGGCTATTAAATATGGTATTACTCAAATCGACGGAGGTACAAAATTAGAGATCGGGGGGTATAACTCCGAGGAAGAAACTCAGGGTGATGCACAATTTACACTCTGTGATAACCGTTCATTATCTGAGATTATACGTGAGTTGGTACTCACCGATAAGATACCGTCGTTCTGTACCGCCTGTTACCGTAAGGGGCGTACGGGTGAGCACTTTATGAGCTTCTCGACCACGGGGCATATCAAAGAGTTGTGCGCACCAAATGCAATACTCTCGTTTGCCGAATACCTAGAGGATTTTGCAAGTGAGGAGCTACGAACCATCGGCTATGACCTTATTGACAAAGAACTCAGTGAACTTAAAAATAAAGCAGTAGTACTTAAAAAACTAGAACAAATAAAGGGTGGGGAACGTGACCTATTCTTCTAATAACTACACTAAAGAATTATGAAGCTAGAAATAATATACGAGGATAACCATATCATCGCAATAAATAAGGCTATCGGAGAGCTGGTGCAACCAGACCCTAGTGGCTCACCATCGCTCGAAGAAAAAGTAAAGCAATATATCAAAGAAAAATATAATAAACCAGGGGAAGTCTTTCTGGGAGTGGTTCATAGAATCGACCGCCCTACTAGCGGAGTGGTGATAATGGCTCGTACGTCAAAGGCTCTCACTAGGCTCAATGAACAGCTCCGAGATAGAGGTTTTCACAAAGAATACCTCGCTATTGTGGAGAATCCCCTGCCAAAGAAATCTGACCACCTTGTTGGTCACCTCACCAGAAATAGCAAAACTAATAAGAGTCATATCAGCAGCCTTCCACAAAAAGACTCTAAAGTGGCTGAGCTGAAGTATAACTACTTGGGTGCAACTACCAACTACCACCTTGTTAGCGTGGAGCTACTAACGGGTCGTCACCACCAGATACGTGCCCAGCTCTCAACGCTCGGTTGCCCTATTAAAGGGGATTTGAAGTATGGCGCAAAACGCTCTAATAAATATGGTGGGATTGCCCTTCATAGTTATAAGCTAACTATTACCCACCCAGTTACCAAAGAGCAAATTACACTAAAAGCTACACCACCCTGTGAGGAAATATTGTGGAAAGAACTCTCGCAATATACAAATATTTGAAAAAATAAATACACTGCTATTAAATTAATAGAAAAAATTTGGATAAACAATAAAAGTTACTTATCTTTGTCTTCTAACAAAACAAATAAACAATGAAAAAATTATTAACAATCTTTGCCGTACTACTAGTTAGTGCAATGAACGCATACAGCGTACCAGCGTATCCCTTCCCAATAAAGGTTACGCAACCAGATGGAACAACACTTACCGTGCAAATCTATGGTGATGAGTTCTTTAATTTCACACTAGACTCTGATGGGAGACAGGTTGTAAAACTTAGTGACCAATATTACTATTACTATAATTCTACTGTTTATTCTAAAGTTGAGAGCGAAAGAACACTAGTTCGTGCTAAAGTTAGCGGAATGCGTACTGCTCAGGAGAGTGCTTTTATTAACAGCCTACCTTATGGCGTTCACTCAGAGTACGAAGCTACAGGGCTTTCTGTTGCAAGCGTTAAAAGACAAATGAGAGATAGCGGTTTCGATGGTGCATATACACCTCCTTACGCAGCTTCTCCTCAAAAAGCAATCGGTACAGTAATGTTCCCTCCACGTGCTATCGTTATACTTGCTGCATATAAGGACGTTCCTTTCAATGCAAGCCACAATGTAGACACATTCGATGCTATGCTTAATGAACGTGGCTATAGCGTTAATGGTGCAGTTGGTTGTGCAAGGGATTTCTATTATGACGGTACTTTTGGACAGTATGACCCAGTATTTGACGTATCGCCTATCGTTACCCTTTCTCAAAATAGAGAGTATTACGGAGGTAACAGTACATCGGGCAATGACCAACGCCCTGACGAAATGATTGGCGAGGCGTGTACACTAGCTGACCCTGATGTTGATTTTACTCAATATGACAACGATGGTGATGGTTACGTCGATGCAGTCTTTGTAATCTTTGCTGGTCACAACGAAGCTGAAGGTGCTGCTGAGGAGTGTATCTGGCCTCACCGCTGGTATGTGTACTATAAGACTGTTTATGTTGACGGTAAAAGACTTGGTGACTACGCTTGTACCTCGGAACTTAGCGGTTCTAGCGGAAGTACCCTTGCTGGTATCGGTACTTTCTGTCACGAAAATGGTCACGTACTTGGTCTTCCTGACTACTACGATACTGACTACTCTACAAATGGATACTGTGTAGGTCTTTACAATATCAATGTAATGTGTTCTGGCTCATACAACTCTGATGGTCGTATCCCTCCTACCTTCACCGCTATCGAAAGAGATTTCCTTGGCGTTATGGAGCTAGAAGATATTACAGAAGCCGAAGCTGGCACTTACATCCTAGAGGGACTTAGCTCTAGCAACCACGCCTATAGAATCAACTCGGCTAACAGCTCGAACGAATACTTTATTCTTGAGTCTATCGAAGAGACTCCTTGGACTGCTCCTTATGGCGCAACTGGTATGCTTATTAGCCAAAATGACCACGGTAGTGGATACTCTTCGGCTTTGAGTAGCAACACTCTTAACAATAAAACATCACACCCTTACGTAAGATACAGAGAATCGTATGGCTCAACACTTAGTAGTACAAGTAACGTGAATGTTGGGTATGTTGTCTACCCTGGTTCAAGAAACAAGACTACCTTTGCTGAAGGTGACTATGGCTTCGAAAGCTGGGATGGCGAACCACTTCCAATTCAAATCTCTGATATTACCAATAATGCTGGTACTGTTTCGTTCTACTCGGATGGTGGTATCTCGGTTAACAACTTGATTAAAATTCAAGGACGCTACACTACCGCTTCGGTACTATACAAAAATGGTGCTGATGGTTGGAACTTCGAATATAGAGTTGCTGACTCAGCTGATGAATACATCAAAGTGGAAAACCAAACTGTGGAGACTATCTACCTCTTTGGACTAGAGACTGCAACTACTTACGAAGCAATCATTACTCCGCTTGATGGTAGCGAAGGACTCAGCACTACATTCCAAACTAACAGTGGCACTTCTGTTGAACCAAAAGTAACTGCTGGTTCGACTACCGCTACGGTATCTTATGCTAATGGCGGTAATGGTTGGTCTATCTACCTTCAACAAGTTGGCTCTAGCTCAGAACTTTCGTACTTGAATATCTACGATACTAACTATGCAGTCTCTAACCTTAAGGCTGAAACAAGCTACGAGTATATGATCGTTCCACTTCTTACTGACGATATTGTAGTGGGTGAATTCACGACAATCGAAGAGGTGAACTACACATACCCTGCTCTGCAAGGTATTACTGGAACATACAGCATAGGCGATTCATTCACACTAATGGCTGGCGGACTAAAAAGCACTGGTACTTGTGGTTGGAATGTAAATGGTACTGACTACGAAGATGGTGAAGTCTTTACATTCAGCTCTGCTGGTCAATACGAAATCGAATGTCGTATTGAGTACACTGATGGCTCGCTTGAATCTATCACTAGAGTTGTTACTGTGCAATAATTTTTAAACTCGAAATACTTTAAAAGATAATGAAAAATATAAAATTTAATATCGCACTACTCTTTGCTGCACTGATGATGTTTAGTTGCGAAGAACCTGCTACTACCGTTACTGTTGAACCTTCGGAATGGTTCCCTCTCGAATCGCAAATAGGTATATACAATGGCGACCAAGAACAAGTATTCGTCTATAGCGAAAGTGATCACCAATTTGTTTATTCACTCTCGTCTGCTGGTACATTTACTAACCGTATCCAAAATGATGACGTAACTGTATATGCTTCACTAGAGCTTGCTGCTGGTGTTCCTGAAACAGTCGGCACTAAAAACATTAGCCTGATTGTGAAGTGTGCTGGACTAAGCTCACTTAGCGGTATCATCTCTTACTCAGTTGAGGTGCTTGCCGTAAAGAATGGACTTGCATACCTTTGGGATAGTTCGAAATCTATGGGTTTTATCGTTAAAATCTCTGAATAAGAGTTTTGACAATAGATAATAATTAATAATTGAGAGAGAGAGGGGTCTTAAGAGGACTTCTCTCTCTCTTGTTTAATAAGTTAAAGATGTATAGAATAGGAACTGGATATGACGTCCACAAACTCGTTGAGGGAAGTGGACTAAGGGTTGGAGGAGTCGAGATTGCGCATACTCATACGCTAGAGGCTCACAGCGATGGGGATGTACTATTGCACGCCCTTTGTGATGCACTGCTCGGTGCACTGGCACTAGGCGACATCGGGGGGCACTTTAGCGACCAAGACGACACCTACAAAGGTATCGACTCTAAAGAGCTGCTCAGAAGAGTCTACGCTATGATTACAGAGCGAGGCTACTGCCTGATCAATGTAGACAATACAATAATTGCTCAAGCACCTAAATTCGCACCCTACATAGAGTCGATGCGTGGCACTATTGCAACGCTTCTTTGCACCACTATTGATAGGGTAAGTGTAAAGGCTACTACTACTGAAAAACTAGGTTTCGAGGGTCGCAAAGAGGGCATTGCTGCACAAAGCACGGTGCTTGTAAAAAAAATGTAATTTTTTTTACAGAAAATTTGGTTAACAAAAAAAAATATTGTAATTTTAAAGCACGAAAGGACTTGTATTTAGAATCTGTTTAAGTTTTTCTTTTCTAGAATTGCAAAGAGAGAAAAGCGAAGTGATAGAGCCTTGGCAAAATAGATAATAAAAATTTAAACAGATTCCTAATTACTTGAACCTTATGTACTCGAAGAATAATCACATTTATTAACCAATAAACTCATAAGCCTATGAAAACTATTTCATTTAACGAACTTCGTCGCATTAAAGATGCCCTACCACACGGAGCCGTAGCTCGAATTGCTGAAGAACTTAACCTTGAACCTGATACTGTACGTAATTATTTCGGTGGCTCTCACTATAAAGTAGGTGAAGGCAAACCTCAAGGACTTCACGTTGAACCAGGCCCTGACGGAGGCATTGTTGTACTCGACGATACTACTATCCTTGAAAAAGCTCAAGCAATTATCGCTGAATAATACACTAATTAGTATAAAATACGCTTTTCTAACAATGATTAGTGATTAACTTTACGGAATTAATCACTAATCATTTTTACTGTAATATAAATATTATGAACCTGAACCTGAAAAATATTAAAGTAACGCAAAAGGACGTAAAACAATATTGCTACATACTGCTGGGCAGCTTTCTTATAGCAGCAGGGTATGTGCTCTTTATCACACCATACCAGATTGTGCCAGGAGGAGTTTATGGCGCAGGGGTTGCGCTAAACTACATCTTCCCTGAGATTCAGGTAGGTTGGTGGGGCTTGATGCTCGATATACCGCTGATGATTATTGCATTTATATTTCTTGGGGGTGGACTGGGCTTAAAGACTATATTTGCGGCAGTTACGCTGCCTATGATAATGAACACTATTACCTCCCTTGTGGGGGGCACTGACCCTGAGGTCATACTTGGTGGAAATATCAACCTTAGCGATGATATTTTCTTATCTTGTATTGTCGGTGGGGTTATTGTTGGGGCTGGTGTTGCATTTATCCTTAGGTCATACGCTACGAGTGGAGGAACAGACATTGTTGGAGTTTTGGTATCAAAATGGTTCCATATCCCTGTAGCAAGGTCTATTATGATTGTTGACTCGCTGGTTGTAATTTTCGGTTTGATTATTATTGGCGACTGGCTATTGCCTCTTTACTCGCTCGTTACGGTCTTTACTACTATGAAAATCACCGAAATTATGATTGATGGTAGCTCTGACGATAAGCTTATCTTTATTATCTCGAAGGAGCACGAGCAAATTCGTAAATTCATACTCGAAGAGCTTGACAGAGGTGGTACATTTATCAAATCGCACGGTATGTACACCAAAGAGGATAAGGAGATGATATTTGTAGTAATTTCACGTCGTGAGACCCTTATGATGCAGGACTTTATTCGTTCTATTGATAACACTGCATTTATGGTAGTAGTGAATGCCCACGAGACTCTTGGAGATGGGTTTAAGAAGTATGAGGCAAGAGTAGGTGGTTGATTCTCTAGTTTGGCTTTTTCTGATATTAAAAGAGTAGTTTTTCGAATTTCGGAAGAACTGCTCTTTTTTTTGCTCTAGCTCATTGCTCTAGCGGACTGATACCATCGTTCTTTTGTGAACAAAAGAACCAAAAAACTTTAGGGGACTTCTAAAAATTGATTTGGTGGATTTGGGATGAGATTCGAAGGTGAGTTTTTGCCGCATTTTTGGTCTAATAGTGGACTATTTGACCAAAAAAGGTGAAAAATCAACCAAAATATCGCCCTGGTGGCATCAAAACCTATTTCTTTACATCCTTTGTTATTTGTTAAATTTTTGTGGGGTCAATTTTTAGAAGTCCCCTTTAATCATTTTGGTCTGAAATAACACAAGCACAAAGATATATTACTCGAAACTGATTAGAGTAAACTAAAAACCGAAGCCCTGAATAGAGCAGTAGAATTTCTTAAGTTGTGATTCCTAGGGGAGGAAAAGAAATAGGGAGAATTGCGTGTTTTTTGGCTCTAGCTGAGGCTTACACAACCCTTG
>JAWXTM010000052.1:0-13541 GCA_044433505.1 Rikenellaceae bacterium | reverse complement strand
ACTTCTAAAAATTGATTTGGTGGATTTGGGATGAGATTTTGAGTTGAGTTTTTGCCGCATTTTCTCTCTAATAGCCCCGCTATTCGAGAGAAAAAAGGTGAAAAATCAACCAAAATATCACTCAAAGACATCAAAACCATCTTTAGAATATCCATTTTTATTAGTTAAATTTTAGTGGGGTCAATTTTTAGAAGTCCCCTTCTGTAAATGAATAAATTGTTTTTATATCTGAGATTTTTTTCATAAATTCGCATAGTGTAAAATCAACATTAAGTAATTAAGTATCTATGTATCTACTAAACAAAAAAACATTACTTGTGGCAGGTGCCATCTTTTCACTAGCACTTAGCCCGACTCAAGCTCAAGAAAACGAGCTACCAATCTACAAAGATGTAACATACAGCTTCGAGGATCGTACCGTAGACCTTGTATCACGAATGACCGTGGAAGAAAAAATCTCGCAAATGGTCAATAGCGCAACTGAAATTGCTCGCCTCGATGTGCCTCGCTATAACTGGTGGAATGAGTGTTTGCACGGATTGGGACGAGCTGGCCGTGCTACTATCTTCCCGCAAGCCATTGGGCTGGGAGCGGCCTTTGACGATGATATGATGTATCGCATTGCTGATGCCATTTCGGATGAGGCTCGTGCATTCTATAATGCAGCATTTGAACGTGGCAACCAAGGGCATCTATACACTGGACTTACCTTTTATTCGCCCAATGTAAACATCTTCCGTGACCCACGCTGGGGTAGAGGTCAAGAAACTTATGGCGAGGACCCTTTCTTGACATCACGTATTGGCGTTGCCTTTGTTAAAGGACTACAAGGTGATCACGAAAAATATCTAAAGACTGCTGCCTGCGCTAAACACTACGCTGTACATAGTGGCCCTGAGAAATTCCGCCACGAATTTAACGCCGTGTGCTCTACTCGTGACCTCTACGAAACCTACCTCCCTGCCTTCAAAGCTCTTGTGCAGGAAGCTAATGTAGAGAGCGTTATGGGAGCGTATAATCGCACCAATGGCGAGGCGTGCTGTGCTAGCGAAACACTCTTAATGGACATACTTCGTTACGACTGGGGCTTTGATGGTTATGTCACCTCAGACTGTGGTGCACTGGTAGACTTTTATATGTATCACAAAATCTGTGAAACCCCTGAACAAGCGGCTGCTCTTGGCATTAAAAATGGACTGAACCTAAACTGCGGTAGCATATACTCAAAGTATCTTAAAAAAGCACTTGATATGGGTATGATTACCGAAGCTGAGATTGATGAACTGCTGGTACCACTTATGCTAACACGCTTTAAACTGGGGTTATTCGACCCTAAGGAAGCGAATCCATATAATAATGTAGATGAAAATATTGTGGATAGCAAAATACACAAAGAACTTGCCTATGAGGCTGCACTTAAGTCAATGGTGCTTCTCGAAAATAAGAATAATACACTACCGCTCTCTAACGATATTAATCAAATATACGTTACAGGTCCTAATGCAAATAATGCTGATGCGCTACTTGGGAACTACTTTGGGGTGAGTAGCAATACTACCACATTCCTAGAGGGAATTGTTTCACGTGCACCAAAAGGCTCATCTATTCAATACAAGCAAGGAGTGCTCATTGACAAGGAAAACTCTAATCCTATTGACTGGGCATCGGGAGAGATGAGCGACGCTGATGTAACGATTGTATGTATAGGGCTCACTTGGCTCTTGGAGGGTGAAGAGGGCGAGTCTATTGCCTCTACCCAAATGGGGGATATGTATAACTACTCAATGCCACAAGCACAAATTGAGTACCTCAAAACATTGCGTTCTAAGCGTAAAGGAACTGTTGTTGCAGTGGTGTCGGCTGGTTGCCCTGTAGATATGACCCAGATAAGAGAGAATTGTGATGCACTGATTTATGCTTGGTATCCTGGTGAGGCAGGTGGAGAGGCTCTTGCGGATATTCTATTTGGTAAGGCAAATCCATCGGGACGCACCCCTATTACTTTTGTAAAGGGTGTGGAGCAACTCCCAGACTTCGAGAGCTATGATATGGCAGGACGTACATATCGCTATATGATTGAAGATCCTCTCTATCCATTTGGGTATGGTCTTTCTTATACGACGTTCAAGTACTCGAATATTGAGGCACCTGAGTATATTACCTCTACCGATTCTGTGAGCGTTAGCGTAACGGTTCAGAATGTTGGCAGTATGGCAGGAGAGGAGGTTGTGCAGCTGTATGTTAGTGATAGCGAGGCATCGGCAGATGTCCCAGTACGACAGCTTGCTGCATTCACTAGAGTTGAGTTGCTTCCTAGCCAAAGCAAAAGGGTAACTCTAAGAGTGCCTGCTGATAAGTTCTCGCTTATTACTGATGATAATCAACGTATTATTGAGCGTGGAGAGTTTATTGTGAGCATTGGTGGAGGGCAGCCAGTGGTGTTAACAGGCGATTATGAGCAGTGCCAGATAAGTTGCAAGAAGACGATTGAGTTTAAGGGATTATAAGAGATGGGATAGTGATTGGTGTGCTGTTGGGCACACCGATGCCCAAAGTTTGTTAGAGCTTGTAGTATTACAGACTAAAGCTAAAGCAATATGACCCGTGCCGATTGCCTACTCTGACTTATACTGTTTTTAACTTTTATCATTCAAAAATAATCACTATATTTGCATAACATTTAAAAACCAAAATATAACTATATGTAAAAAATACAATTAACATAAAATATTAGCTTTAAACTGTTTATTCATTTCTGTAAAAACGACCAACTATAATTTGCGACAGGATAAACAGGCAAAGTCCTTGCTATACGATATTAGCACGGATTTGTCTGTTTGTCGCAAAGGTGCTTGGTCGTACCCACAGAAATAACATTCAAATTTCCGTGCTTTTTTGTGCGGAATAACCAAACACACAAAAAAAACAACCAAAATGAACAACATCATAACCCGACACAGAAACTTCTGCGAAATCGACCTCAAACCACAAACCGCATTCTTTACTGGTTACCGAACTAAAAAACTACTCAAAAACAACCCCTCTCCAACCCTACTCCAAAACCTTAAAAATACCCTGACACAAACCATCGAAGAACTCTGCCGAAAAGGATACATACAATTTATATGCGGTATGAACGACGGTTTTGACCTAATAGCAGCCTCCGCCATCCTAGAAGTACAACGCTACAAACCACTCATAGAACTACACGCCGCTATCCCATTTATCGGACAAGAAGACAACTACCCTGACCAAGAAAAAATAACCTACCACCAAACCCTACGCTCCGCAAATGTCGTTAAAGTAATCTACAACAACCCAACACAACAATCCGATGCACACCTGCTGCGCAACGACTTTATGATAGAAAACTCCTCGACAGTAGTCTGCTACTACGACCCAAATCGTAACGAGCTTCGTAGCGGAACGCTCTACAACGTCCGACACGCTCAGAAAAAAAACATCCCCGTGATTAACCTATTCTAGAACTCTATCTATTAACGTAGTTCATAATAGTCTCACGAGATGGCTCACTAATGGTTATATACTTCTTGCCAAAGACTATGGCATTGCGCTCAATAACCCGCACCTTATTGATATTGACAATAAAAGAACGGTGTACCCTAATAAACGAATCAGCTGGAATCTTCTCGCTAAAGTTGTTCAGGCTACCGTGCGTAGTGATAACATCGCCATTATCAAGGACAATATCGAGGTACTCTCTCTGCGACTCTATATACTGAATATCCTTGAAATCAATACGCACCGAACGATACTCCGACCTAACAAAGATATACTCAGTATTTACTGCCTCAATAGGCGTAGGGATATTAAAATAGCGGTTAGAAACCTTATCAATAGACTTTGTAAATGAGCTATATGAGAGTGGTTTCAACAGATAGTCCGCCACATCGAGTGCAAACCCCTCGACAGCATACTCCCGATAAGCAGTAACAAATATAACCTTAATATCAAAAGGCAGAGCCTCGACAAATTCAATACCAGTCATCTGCGGCATATTAATATCTGCAAACAACAAATCAACGCTATTTGTATGCAAGAAATTCAATGCATCAATGGCATTATCAAAACTACCTTTGCTCTCTAGGTTAGGAGTATTTTCAATATACTGCTCAAGCTGTTGAATAGCAAGAGGTTCATCATCAATTATTATACAAGTTATCATTGAATAGTAGGAATTTTAAGGTTAACACTAAATATATCTTGATTATCATCAATTTCCAGAGAATAGTTATTTTCATAAATCAGGTCAAGTCTTTTGCGACTATTGGTAAGACCAAATCCACGCCTTGTTCGCTTGACGGTTGCCGAGTGGTTGCTATTCTTGCATACCATCTCAATTTGTTTGTCACTAAAGTTAAAGTCTATCAAGATAAATGATTCTTTAGTGTAGTCGACACCGTACTTAAATGTATTTTCGATAAAGTTCAGGAACAGTAGCGGAGGAATTTTAGCCGTTGGCACTTTACCAACACAGTTAAAATCAATATTCACACGCTTAGGATACCTAAGGCGCATAAGATTAATGTAGCTATTGATAAAGTCAATCTCGCGTTGCACCGACACCACATTTATAGAAGAACTCTCATAGAGCAAATAATCCATAAGCCCCGACAGCTCGATAATTGTTTTTTGCGCTCTAGGAGGGTCTATTTCCACAAGTGCGTGAATATTATTGAGCGTATTCATAAAGAAGTGAGGGCTTATTTGGCTCTGCAATTTAATGAGTTTTGCATTTATATTCTCATTTTCCATTACAGTTCTCTTTTGTTCGGCAATCACCCACTTCGTTGCAATCGCCATTCCTAAGTCTAATATTAAGATAAGTAGAGCTAGAATAATGTTACCAATCTGAGGAGGGATTATCTTCATTGGTGCTTTCATAGGTCTACCTTCGTAGTCCATAAATCCTGGAAGTCCAAGTTCTTCGAGTTGTTTAAGAGTGCGAGGTGGTGGCGATGTAATGCCAGACCCCATCTCTGAGAAATAACTTTTGATTACCTCGACACCGTTGAAATAAAACAGAAAAAACGCAAACAAAGTAATAAGAAGCATCACTGCAACCATATAGCTATAGTATTTTCTCTTAAAAAATAAACGGGGCAGAAGCAAGAAACGGTGAACCATAAATACGATTCCGACCAGCGCAAACTCTATCCACATTACATAGTAGGTGTCGATAGTACGATCTGGGATGTCGTTAAATATCACGGGAGCAGTAAACATAAGAATCCATAGCACTATTAGCACTATGGACTCGGTTCTTAATATACTCTTTTCCTTAAACATAAATAACAAACTTTCTTTTTGGTTTGGCTACAAAGTTAGCTATTTTGCAGAGATATTACGCACCAATCGCACAAAATTGTAATATCTTTCTTCGCCACCCTCGACTGTTAGACCATTGTCGCTCTTCGAATCGAAACGAACTGCACCTGCACCGTGCATATCAATGCCTGCATTATTTACAGCTCTACCAAAGGCAACATACCACGCAAAGTAGAATGGTGCGCCCTTTCTAAAGCAAGCCGAAGTGCCTGTCCAATAGTAACCAAAATCACTATCACCTGCCTCATTTACAGTAGGCGTGCACTCAAAAAATCTAGCGTCAATGGCAGCCTCGTAACTCTTGCTACTAGGAGCTTTAGAGTAATCCACAATACTTTGAAGTTCCTTGACATTAGGCAATCTCCAGTCGCTATAACCTGCAAGTGCAGACTCCTTAGCAAACACAAGTGCCTCTACCCATTCAACACCCTCTCCATTATCGCATTTTGCCCACATTAGCCCCGTTGCATTATCGCTTACAGTGCCATCACCATTATCAACGAACTTATTCTCACCGTAGGCATTACCACGCACGGCACGCACCTGTTTTGCCATAGGGTTGCCCATAGGACGTTGCCCCTCAGCGCCCATTTGCGGACGACGATGGTGTTGCATTCCAGTGCTATCACCCCTTGCTTCACCCATTTGTGGGCGTTGTGAGCGTTGCCCCATATTGTGAGTGCCCTCTTCTTGCGGAGCATCATCATTTTCACGTAGAGGAGGTGGAGGCATAGACCGTTCACCATCTGGTGTAAGCCCCTGAGGCATCTCTCTACTACCTCGGGTACCCCCTTCTCCTCTTGGTGACATATCCGAACCAGCAGGATATGCCTTAATATGACCCGTTACGTGATTTACGCCAAAAGCAGCGTCGTCACGTCCTTCAAGGGTCTCTCCAGTATATTTATTATCTGCCCAATATTGCTCATCTTTGCCCACAACGCCAGTTGCAAGTTTAAAGTAAGTAGTGTCAATATACGGCCAGCCTTCACTGAAATCACTTATCGAAAAAAGTTCCTTTAGGGTCGGCATTCTCCAATCGGAATAGCCTGCAAACTCTAACTCATCACAATACTTTTTAGCCTCTGCCCAAGTCATACCCTCTGCTAAAGGTACTTGTTGCCAAGTCAAGTGGGTATTACAGTCGGTGACAGTCCCATCGCCATTATCTTTGAAAGATAGGGCTGCCCCCTGCAAAAAATTTGCATCTTGACCATAAAGCGAATCACTCTGAGAAGTTACGCTTACTACAGCACCACTTACATCATAGCAATTCTTCTGTCCAGTCGCATTCAAGTTGTAACTATACTGAGTACAACCGTTGCAGCATAATACTACACCAGCAGTCAGAAATATCTCAGCACAACGCTTCATTACTGTAATCAATTAAAATTTAGGAACTTTCAATTTTTACTTTTAAAAGTTGAACTACGGGGGAGTTCTCTCACCTCTCCCCCATAGTCAACCCTTCACACACACACTTAATAGCCAAACCTGCTATCATTGTTGTTTTTTCTTAGAACAAATATACACCCTGAATATAGCCCCACAAAGCCCTTTCTATAAAAAGTATTTTTTCTTCTATGCAGAGTTTTTTTTACACAGAAAAACCCCTCACAGATACTTTTTCTATGAGGGGTTTTTATGGGTAAACTCGAATTTATCATAGGGGACTTCTAAAAATTGATTTGGTGGATTTGGGATGAGATTCGAAGGTGAGTTTTTGTCGCATTTTATCTCTAATAGCCCCGCTATTCGAGAGAAAAAAAGGTGAAAAAATCAACCAAAATATCGCCTAAAGGCACCAAAACTATCTATAAAATATCCAATTTTTATTTGCTAAATTTTAGTGGGGTCAATTTTTAGAAGTCCCCTATAACTCGTCGCTATATATTGCTCCAGGCAAGTCGTGCAAGTTATAGCGGCTAGCCATCGACATTCCATACGCCCCTGCCGACTTGATTGTCAGTAGGTCGCCTCTGGTAGTTGGTCTGAGCGAAATATTTTCCTCAAAGACATCAGTAGACTCACAAGCCGTTCCAACTACGGTGTATTTCACACGTTGGTCGCTATCAGAAGATATATTCTCGATATTGTGGTACGAACCATACATTGCAGGACGCACCAACTCGGTCATCGAAGCATCCACAATCACTAGCCTACGCCCCGTTGCAGTAGTCTTATTAAAGAGCACCTTGGTGATAAGCTCGCCGCACTCCCCTACTATCGAGCGACCAAACTCAAAGTGCACGGTACGTTCGCCCACCGAAAGGTGGTTATTTACGATTGAAAAGAGCGATGCGAAGTTTGGGATAGGTTCATTTTCGGGCACGTCATAGTTTATGCCAAGTCCACCCCCAACATCCACAAAACTAAACTCAAAGCCTAGTTTCACCAAGTTCTCCACAATAACATTAGCTTTATTACACATATTCTCGAAGACGTGTAGCTCACGAATCTGCGAACCAATGTGAATATGAATACCATTAATACTAATATTGTTCAGCCCCTTGATATGCTCGGCATTCTCCATAACCTCCTCATACGAGATACCGAACTTACTGTCAGCCTGCCCCGTATCAATACAGTGGTTAGTCTTAGGGTCAATATCGGGATTTATACGCAGCGCAACATCGGTCACCACGCCTTTTCTTCTAGAAATTTCGTCAATAATCTCAAGTTCTTGGATTGACTCACAGTTAATTGCAAATATCTTAGAATCAATGGCAAACTCCAGTTCATTGTCACGTTTACCCACCCCAGCATAGACTATTCCCTTAGGGTCGAAGCCAAGTTCGAGAGCCTTACGCAGTTCATTGCCGCTAGCGCAGTCAATACCCAAGCCATACTCTTTAATAACCAATAGCACACGATCATCATAGTTAGCCTTAATGGCATAGTGAAGGTGGTAGCCATATTTTTTTGATTCATACACGACACTCTCTAGAGTTTGGCGCAATAGCCCCATATCATAGAGGTAGAATGGCGTTTCGAACGCTCCAAGTTTATCTGCTATTTGTCTACTTAACATCCGTTTAATTTCGTATTAAAAATAAATAAGTGCACAAATATAGCAAATATTGCGCACTTATTTATCTTTTTCGAAGAAAATTAGATAATTTTTTACAAATCTACCCTCTTTAGCTCATCTGGGATAGTTGGCATAGCACCGTGTTGGGTGCAGACGTATGCCGAGACTCTAACGGCCTTCATATGAGCATCCTTAACGCTCAAGCCCTCTAATACCGAGGCTATAAAAGTCGCTGTGAATGAGTCTCCTGCACCAACTGTATCGGCAACCTCAACCTTTGGAGTCGCCACAAATGACACATTACCAGGTGTGAAGACATAGCTACCATTCACCCCACAAGTTAGTATCAACATCTTTAGCTTATACTTAGCAAGCAGTATCCAGCACTTATCCTGAAGGTCGATACCTGGATAGCCAAACATACGGCTAATAATTACCAACTCCTCGTCATTGATTTTCAAGATATTACACTTATCCATCGAATCGGTAATAGTCTCACGAGTATAGAAGCCCTGACGAAGGTTTATATCAAAGACTTTATAGGTATCATCGTCACTTGGCATATACTCCAAAAACTTATGTATAGTTTCTCTAGAAACCACGCTACGTTGCGCCAGCGAGCCGAAACACACCACACGAGTACTCTTTGCCAACTTCTTCAATTCACCTGTAAAGGGAATATTATCCCACGCCACACCCTCTTTAATATCGTACATAGGCACTCCATTAGGGTCTAGCTCAATCTGCACTGTACCCGTTGCATAGGGCACTTTAGCAACCTGGTACTTTAGTCCATTCTCATCGAAACGCTCCAATAGTTCGCTACCCAAGCGGTCGTCGCCAACAGCTGTTACCACCTTTGTTTTATAACCAAATTGCGACACGTGGTAAGCAAAGTTTGCAGGTGCACCACCAATTTTACGTCCCTCTGGCAGCACATCCCACAGTGCTTCGCCAAGTCCTACTATATATCTATTCATCTTCTTTTTAAATGTTTATTAATTCTTCTTTTTTAACACGTGAACCTCTCACTGCATAGTAGAGTATCACCGCCTCACACACAATAACAATCCCCCACGTCCACTGCCACGAATCGAGGCTATCTGCCAAAAAACTCTGTAACAACGGAAAGACTGCTCCACCAAAAACACCCCTCATAAATAGTCCCGAAGCCTGTGCCGTGTATTGTTTTAGTCCAACTACCGAGAGCGAGAAAATCGCACCCCACATTATCGAATGGCACAAACCAATAGAAATAAGCACCCACAAATTCTCGCTAAAGATAGCAATAATTGTTAGAATAATCGCTACTACTGCCGTAAAAACAAGCTGAGTGCGTGCCGATATATTTTTAATAAAGCTCGAACACAATCGCCCTATCATCAGCCCACCCCAATAGAGTGTTGCAAGTAGCGTAGGGATACCTAGTTCCACACCTCCAAGCACTATATTTTCGAGTCCAAAGAATATCGGTGAATCGCCACTTTCGATTAGCTCTAGTGCGTGGAGATTGACATTCACGCCAATCATAACCTCGGCACCAACGTAGAAAAATATTGCGACCACACCCCACTTCAAGTGGCTAAACGACCAGATACTTCGCTGAGTTTCGCACTTATCCTTAGAGAATGTACCCTCTATATTTGGCAACCTCAGGCAGTATGTTATCACCGTTATGACTATAATAAAGATAGTCATCAGTATAAAAGGCATAATGAGTTGCCCCGATGTAACGCTCGCCATTGCAACGCCTGCAAACATAACCCCTGTTACGAAGAATGGCGCAATGGTAGTAGCAAAAGAGTTGATAGCACAGACAATATTCATACGCTGTACGGGCTGAGTATTAGGCAGTTCATAGGCATTGACATAGGGGTTTGTAACCACTTGTAGGATTGCCGCTGACGAACCCATCAAAAATGAACCAAGCAAGAATACAAAGTAACCGTAAGGAATATAGTCTTGCCCAATGTTTATACCATACTCCCCCGAGTATGTAATAAAGTATGAGGATGCAAGGTAGCCAAGTAGCGCAAGTATCATACAGACCATAGCACGCATCAGCGTTCCTTTGTAACCGTGTTTATCAATCCAGCGTCCGCCCAGTGGACTATTAATCAAATAGCCCAAGAAGAAGGAAAATGGAATTAGTGCAATTAGAGTATTGCGCAGAACTGTCACATCCGAGAGGAATGCCACCTGAAGCGGCCCTTGGAGCTGCCCGTTTACTGTGGTAAAGAACCCTACTACAAAGTAGATAAAGGTAATGATAATAAAGGGCATTAGCCCGAAGTTATTTTTGGCTTTCATCACAGTACGTTAAATTATAGTCTCTAGGGTTGCCATAGCACCCTTAGTTTCAATATCCGCAACCATTTTAGTATAAAGCTCCACAAAGTTTGCATTTCCACTAAGGTCAACCATCTCAAATGGCGAAGCACTTAAAAATAGAAGGGCATCATTAGAGGCAACTTTTTCGAGATCAGAGGCGGTGATTGCAGGCTCAAAAATATCGTAAGCAACGCTCTTATCATCCTTTTGGTACTTTAGGTAGTGGCGGTATGCTGCCACTAGGTATGCAATTCTGGTCATATCATCTCCGTTAGCTACCATTTGCTTTGCTATTGGCATAACATAGACAGGGAATTTCGACGCACCATCACCACACAGGCGTGAGATTTGGTCGCTAACACTGCTGTTGGCAAAACGCTCGATAAGTGTTTGCTTATACACTTCAAGGTCTGTATTTGCTGGTGCAGGTACATAAGGAGTTACATCTATGTCCATAAAGTCACGTACAAATTTTGCAATTCTGCTATCCTTCATTGCAGCGTCAACCTTGCGATAACCGCTCAACAGTGATGGGTAGCTCAATAATGTATGCGAGGCGTTAAGTAGTGAGAGTTTCATATTTTCGAATGGCGCAACGTCGTCAGTGAACTCTACGCCTACCTCTTCCCACGCTGGGCGACCTGCCGCAAAGTTATCTTCTACTACCCACTGCAAATAATCCTCACAATAGACTGGTGCAGCATCAGCAGTGTCCAGAGTCTTGTTAATGCGCTCAATATCTACTGGAGTAGTGGCAGGAGTAATTCTATCTACCATACTATTTGGGAAGGTTACGTTAGCGGCTACCCACCCAGCAAGCTCAGAATCCTGAGCCTCGAAGAACTCGCTGAAAATCTTTTTGCAGGTATCGCCATTATGCTGCAAGTTGTCGCACGAAAGGATTGTTACTGCACCATTGCCAGCCGCAATTCTACGACGCAGACCCTCTGCAATAATCCCAAAGGCACTCCTTGGTGAGCTTGGATTCTTAAGGTCTTCTCTAACAGCGTCGCTATCTAGGTTATACCCACCCTCGGTAATGGTGAGCGTAATAATGCGAACTTCTTTTTGCGCTACCTTATTAATAATCGCTTCGATACTCTCTGAGCTCCATAGTAGTTCCACAAGCGAACCGATCCATTCAACACTATTGATACCATCACGTCCACACACGGTCAGTGAGTAAACCCCCTCTTGTGATTTAAGAGCATTGTAAAGCCCCTCGTTCGAAGGCATAATCATTGCCCCACATACGCCCCAATCATTGTACTTGTCAGTGATGTTAAAGAGTGAGTTTGTGTAGCTTTCGAGGTGAGCACGGTGGAAGTTACCAACGCCAAAGTGAAGGATACCAGACTTGATGTCCGAACGGTTGTAATTGAATTTTGTTGTTTTCATTTGTTATTTTGTTTATTAGGTTGTTTTTCTTTATTACAAATTTAGAATGAAAGGAAACTTAAAATGCAACTTTTTGAATCAAATTTTATGCAAACGTTTGCGGAAACGTTTCCAAAATCTGCAAACGTTTTAAATTTTGCAAAAAAATGCTATCTTTGTATTAAATAAAGATGATCCGTTAATTATGAAGAGAACCACAATAAAGGATATTGCACGACACCTAACAGTTTCGGTGTCAACTGTTTCACGTGCGCTATCGGGCGATAAAAACATCCGTAGCGAAACTAGAGAACAGGTACTCGATGCAGCTCAAAAACTAGGATATAAACCTAATCCCGTGGCTCTGAATCTCAAAACAGGGCGCACTAATACTATTGGCGTTATTGTGCCAGAGATGATTACCCCCTACGCCTCGCAAGTTATTAGTGGTATTCAAGAGGAACTATATAATAAAGGCATAAAGGTGATTATTGCTGAATCGAGCGAATCGTGGGAAGAGGAGCGCAAGAACCTAGCCACGATGGAACGCTTTATGGTCGATGGTATTATTGTAAGCCTTTGCGACTATCAACAAAACCTCGATGAGTACCAACGCCTCCAAAGGGAGGGTATGCCAATGGTTTTTTTCGATAGGATTCCCCATAATATGAATGTATCGCAGGTGGTGGTGGATGACTATATTAAGTCATTTTTTATGGTAGAGCATCTTATTAGGCTGGGGTATAAGAATATAGTACATATTCAGGGCTCGGATGCGCTTTATAATACGCAGGAGCGTGCCAAAGGCTACACGGATGCAATGAATAAGTTTCATCTCACTCCAAAGAATATTAAGCCCAAGGGGTTAACTTTCCAAGATGGCGCATTAACAGTCGATAAGCTTTTGAGTGGGGGTGATGATTTTGATGCGATATTTGCTTTTACTGATACGCTTGCCATAGGGGCACTCAATAGGTTGAGGGAGTGTGGGAAAAGTGTACCACAGGATGTAGCAGTGGCCAGTTTTTCGGGGACAGTTCTTGCGACTATAGTCAATCCAACCTTAACGTCGGTAGAGCCACCGTTACATCAGATGGGTGTTGAGTCGGCAAAGTTGTTACTTGAGAAGATAGAGAGTGAGGATTCACCTATTCGTTCGATAGTGCTTGATGCAGAGATAGTGTTACGAGAGTCTATATAGCAATATAAGTTATAACAGACTAAATAATGAAAGTTTTTTGGTTCTTTTGTTCACAAAAGAACGATGGCATCAGTCCGCTAGAGCAATAGCAAGGCGAATGCCTTGCCTAAAAATCAAAAGACAAAAATCTTTCGGTTGCAAAACCGAAAGCTAGCGCAAACTCCAATAAAAAGTTTTGGGGGTTTGGAGGAACGACAAACAAAAAAATCGAAGATTTTTTTCCAAACCCCCAAAGCTAGAGCACTATTGTAT
>JAWXTM010000051.1:0-13589 GCA_044433505.1 Rikenellaceae bacterium | reverse complement strand
GATTGAAAACAAGCTAAATAATCGTCCTCGTAAAAGACTCGGATACCTCACACCAAATGAAAAATTTAAACAAATTATTAATATGAATTCAGTTGCATTTGCAGGTTGAATTCAGCATTCAATAATTTCACCACTTCTTCAAAATTTCAAAAAGCGTCATATAGCCCCACTATAAGCCATTTTTTAAAATTTCAAATAAGCAGTAAACTAATCAAAAATTAAAATCAAGGAGTTCTCAGAACACCCCTCACAAATTTTCTAACTAAAACCCTATTTTCAGATGATAAACCAAAACAAAGTGGCACTACCTAAGTCACGCATCAAAACCCCAATTACATATTATGGTGGCAAACAGACCTTGCTAAAACATATCCTGCCGCTAATCCCCGAACACACGCTATTCACTGAGCCATTTTGCGGTGGGTGTGCGGTCTTCTTCGCTAAAGAGCCTGCTGATTGCGAGGTGATTAACGATATGAACCGTGAGTTAATCAATTTTTACAGAATTGCAAAAACTAAGTTCACGGAGCTAAAGGCGATGATTGATGGCACGCTCCACAGCCGAGATATCCACTCTCAAGGCAGACACATAATGGCTTACCCTCAATTTTACACCGATGTAGAGCGTGCTTGGGCGGTGTGGGTATGCTCAAAGATGGGGTTCGCCTCAATGCTCGATGGCACTTTTGGCTACGACAGAACGGGCACAACTGCCCTTAAAATCGCCAACGCAAAAGAATCGTTCACCGAAGAGCTATGCAACCGCCTCGACAAGGTTACGATCGAGAACGAGGACGGCATCAAGCTAATCTCACGCTACGACAGCGAAGATACGTTCCACTTCGTAGACCCACCATACGTCGGCTCAGACTGCGGACACTACGAGGGCACATTCAACGAGCAAAATTTCGAAGACCTGCTAGCCACCCTCGCCACAGTCAAAGGCAAGTTTATGCTCACAATGTTCCCTCACCCCTCAACCGACGACAAACCGAGTGCAAAATCAAATTCATTTGAATTTTGCCGAGGTGCGAAGGAGGAAGACCGAAGGTCAATAGCCAAATACGCAGAGGCTCACAACTGGCACATCCATAAAATCGAGCGCACAATCTCCGCCTCAAAAACCAACCGCCGCAAGCAAGAAGAATGGATCACGACCAACTATTAAAGAAGCTAACCCACGCATCATTATTTAGTGGGATAGATGGTTTTGACCTCGCCGCTGAGTGGGTAGGATTTCAGAACGTATTTCACTGCGACTTCGATGACTTTTGTCGTCAGGCTCTTGATTATCACTTCCCCAACTCCGATAGCTACACCGATATAACTAAAACCGACTTTACTAAATATTATGCAAAAATTACAGTTCTTTCAGGAGGATTCCCTTGCCAACCGACGCTGTGGAGCGAGAGCAAAGTCAAGTTTACTTGAACTTTGCCGAGCCACGAGGAGGAAAACGAGCGATAGCGAAGTTAACCATTCTCCCTCGCAGGCAAAAGAAAGGGAACGGACGACTCTCGTTACCTCTGGCCAGAGATGCTACGAGCTATTAGGGAGATCAGACCGACTTGGGTCGTTGGCGAAAATGTTATTGGTCTCGCCTCGATGGTATTCCCCGGTGAGAACGTTTCGGTGGACGAGCAAGGTGTTGAATGCCAAGAGAGTGACTTTGTTATCGAAAGAATCTGCCGAGATCTTGAAGAAGAGGGATATTCCGTCCAACCGTTTATTATTCCGGCTTGCAGCATCGGTGCGCCCCACAAGCGAGATAGAGTGTGGATCGTCGCACGACTTGATGAAGAAGAACCTGCTACCGACACCCGTAGCGAGCGATGCAACAATGGGGGCGATAATCGGCAAGGAGGACACCTACCGCATAACAGCAACGGGGATGCCTCGCAAGATAAACAGAAATGGAGTGGATGGCAGTGTGGGATTAGCTCGGCTGATGAAGTTGTGGGATCTACTGCCAACCCCAACAGCGACCGATGCCACGAGGGGTGGGGAGATAATAACCTCGAAGAACAAGTACCGCCCGAGCGGTCAGAGATTCTCACCAACGCTCACAGACCTAGCCAAGAGCGGACTGCTACCAACTCCCGTAGCGAGCGACAAGAACGGAGGCTCGACCAGGACAGACCCGAACCGTCAATTCACTTGCGCCCTGCAGGACTATCTTCACGGAGTGGCAATGACAAAAGACCAATCCCTACGTGGCAAGAGTTGCCCTATGGGCTTCCTCCTTCGCACCTCGGCAATGTTCAAGTAAACTTGACATTGCTCTCGGTTTGTCGTCGGTTCCCAACTCAACCCCCACTTTACCTTGGAGATGATGGGATTCCCCTATGGTTGGCTAACACTCCCTTATCTCACAGAAAGTGGCGACAACTAGCCGTAAAAGCAAGCGGAAACGCCATCGTCCCCCAAGTAGCCTACGAGATTCTGCGCCACATTGCCCACATTGAACTAACACATTCAAAATAAGACAATTATAAGTGCGGAAAGATGCGAATTAACTTGCGTGTGTCGAATAGTAGTGTTATGTTTGCAGTACAATAATAAACGAACTAAACACTTAATAACAAAGTAATTATGACAGCAGAAATGATAATTCAAGCGGCTCAAGCTAAAGGGCTAAAATATGAGAAAAACGTTCTTATGGACTTGAGCGACGGGGATGACAAGTTTATCAAATATGAGATCGGGGTTGAATACCGCAACTACATTTGGGGATGGTTTACTTACCTTAACACGGAAGATAATTGGGCGTGCTTTAGAAACGCTTACAACCAAGCAACGGGATGTGAAGACAAAACCTCACGCAGAGGATTCGCAATCAAAAGACAACTAGAAAAAGGCTTAGACTTATGGAACACAGCAAAATAGCAACAGCGGCAATCGCCCTTATGCACAACGATAACACCCTAACTAGTGTTAGGGTGCGCCAAGGGGGAGAGCCTGATAACGCAGGTGAAATTCTAACCACCTACTACACAAGAGTTGAGGACATTAAAGACCTGCTAATTGATGGCGACATCATTGAGCTAATCAGAGAGGCTCATTACTGCACCTACTGCAAGGACGACTCAGAGATTTGGCACGACATCAAAACCAAAGAGCATAAGAGCCTCGGTCACTTCTTTGCAAGACACTCCAACGAGGTCGACTACCTTTACATTTTTAACTTAGGCAAATGGTACTGCCACGACTGCAATAACGACTAATTAAACCACACACCGCAATGAAAACAAGAAATCTAATAGCCTGCCTACACCAAGCCAACGCTATGATAAAAGCAAAATGCGAGGAGGCAGGATATCAGCTAGACGAACTGGAAATCATCGAAAACTCAGAAGTTATGATCCTCGATGAGAATTGCCTCAGAGTAAAATACCACACCAACGATTACCTAGCCTTTGCAATCATCTACCTCGACGATGAGCAAGAACATATCGACCAAGCAGAACTAGTAACGTGGATCAAAGATTAAAGGAATGGGCGACCAAGCAACCTCGTAGACGAACACACGAGTCAGCACTCCCGAGCCAGAGTTCAACCTCCCCGCTCGGGAGTTTTTTTATTATATAGTGTATACAGTATCACACTGTCTTTCCAGATATGCCCACCTGGAGGCTTGTGTGGGGGATTGCTCTAAAAAAGAGTGTACATAGTGTTACACTGTTTCTGATTTATAACGCAACTTAGTTTTATTTAAAATATCGTGGATGCTCTAATTTTACAGAAAAAATTGCGATGAGTTTTAGTTTGAGGTATTGGGCGGAGATGCGCTCGAAGTTTAAGGGGGTGTTTTGGAGGGTGGAGATCCACGAGAAAGGTTTCGTGGGGGTGAACGAGGAGATGGTTTTTGATGGTGCGAGTCCGTTGGAGATTACTTGGGAGCAACGTGGGGATGAGTTTTATACTGCCGTGAAAGGCTCGGAGGCTACCATTAATATTAAGTGCTTTGAGAATTTTAAATACCTGAGCCTCTTTACTTCTGACCCTCGCAAATATCGGGTTAGCATTTATCGAAATACGAAACTGTATTGGCGAGGCTACACCGTTGCTGACCTCTACTCCGAAAACTTCACTGCTCCGCCATATCAAGTAAATATTAAGGCAATTGACGGCTTTTCTCTCTTGAAGAACATACCGCTAGCAGACGAGAATAACGAGCTGTTGTCGGGGCGCAAATCTCTATGGGAACTGATTTCTAAATGCATAGAGCTGTTGGAATTAGATGTTGATGTTGCGGATTGACCTTCGGTCTTCTGCTCTTCGCACCTCGGCAAAGTTCAAACAAATTTGACTTTGCTCTCGGTTTGTCGGCAGTTGGTTAGACCTTTATGCTGAGGGGATGACTCAGCAGTTTTCGCCATTGAGGCAGACTTATATTGACCTCGACCAACTTTACGTAGCCAAGAGCGAGCCAACATATCGTGATGTATTGGAGCTGTGCTTACAACCCTTTGCAGCGCAGATTTTTCAGAGTAATGGCGCACTGCATATCCGCAGAGCCGTGAGCCTCTACAATGATACTCGACCACTCAGCTTCTACAATATCAGTACTGAAGTCCCTAGCGGATGGTTGGTCGCTGCCGATGGTAGAACGCTAATTACTGCATCTGGTGAGCCAATTATAACAGAGTCCACTCGTGAGCGAATTGAGTCAATGTGGGAGAACGACATAAATGTTCAAAGCGAATCCACCCTTGAGATTTCCCCTGCTCTCAGAATGGTCACCGTGGATGTTGAAAATGTTTTGCAGGACAACTTATTGTATAGCCTTGGAGTCTTTAGTGGAAGTGAATGGACGAATGCCAATAATTGCATCAGCTCGCAACAACCAAACAGCCTTACAGTTATTGGCAATGACGACCACCAAGGCGACATTATACTAAGCCGTGGAGTTATGATTGAGCAATGCTCCACACCTATGACTTTAGAATTTACCCCTAAAGCAGGTTATTATAAAGCAATCCACGGAATGGGTGGCGGCAGACCTCGCCCCGATTATTCTGTCACGCTTGAAATCGCCTTTACTATCAGAACTTCAGACAATAAAGACTACTTTTTAAGTGAGGACGGTAGGTGGCAAACCGAGGAGTACTATATGAGCTACAAAGCCGAACTGATTAGCAGTAGTTCGGTAAATATAGAAATAAAAGGTTTTAATATTGAGGGACTTTTTAGAGTTGCTATCAAGCAGACCCTCAGCGGTTGGGATACCTCAGTTGGCAAATATGAGGAGAGTTGCACACTTGAGAATTTTTCACTTTCAATAGATGATAATACTATTTTTGAGGATGCACTGCATAGTGAATTTACATCGAATCCAGGCAATAACCTAGATATGGCGATAACGCTGCCGATTGCAGATATTGCCAAACTCCCAAATAACACTTTATTATATGCCCTCTACTTTATGCTCTCCGATGGCACACCAACAGCAAAATGGAAAGAACGAGATACTACCGAGTATTTGCCACTAATTCAACATATTGTAAAGTGCGCAAAAAAATATAAAGAAAACCCCTCACGAATAATTCAAGCGGAGATGTTCACGGGCAAGCACATTGATATGAACACAGTGGTGCAAGACGATAAATATTTGCGCACCGCATTTTACGTAAATTCAATCGAACTGAAATGCCTTGAGGATTGCTATAATTCAGAGCTTGTAGAAATGCCAAACCTAATTTACAATTAACAATTTATAATTCACAATTCAAAGAAATGGAAACACTAAACATCATTTTAAATTTTGTCTTGGCGAGCGGACTTGTCGGGACATTTCTGTTCTACCGCTCTAAGAGGCGCAAGGAGAGCGCAGAAGCTGACTCTGCGGAGATTGACAACACGGATAAAATCGTGTCGATGCAGTCCGAACATATCACAAGACTTGACGGCAGGGTCGAAAAGCTCGAAAAGAAAGTCGATAAACTCGCAATTATCATTGAGCATAAGGATGCAGTAATCGATACCAAACAGAGCATTATCCGCCAAGCCTACAAATGCAAGCACCCTAACGCTGAATGCCCAGTGCTGATTAAGTACAAAGAGCTTGAGCGTAAAGTGAAAGGAGGTAACAATGAGTAGAGGACTAAAAAACTGTAATCCTGGAAATATCAGAATTTCGGGAGTAAAATATCTTGGTGAGGTTCTCCCATCGAGAGATAAAGCGTTCAAACAATTTCAGTCGATAGCGTGGGGCTACCGTGCAATGTTCGTCTTGCTGTACACCTACTCAAAGCGAGGCGACAAAACTTTGCGTCAGATGATTACACGCTATGCACCCCCAATTGAGAACGACACGAACAACTATCTCAACTTCGTAGCACTCCGCTCAAGTACGCCTACCGACACACCGCTTGACACCCTCAGCGAGGAACAAATGATCCCAATCATCGCCTCAATGAGCCATATGGAGAACGGCACACCTGCCATCCTCGACGACGTAACCGAGGGTTGGAAACTTTTCAAAAAACATAAACTGTAAAAAAGCACTAATGCAGAAACGCTAGTGCTTAAGGCTGATTATATGGGTGTAGATTAAGAGAGCGAAAGTTCCAAGCCTAGATCCTCAATTTTAAGTTTCGCTTCTACGTTTAATGCTTTGAAGACTTTGATAATAGTTGCAACTGTAAGGTTCTTGCCGTTCTCAATGCGTGAAACCTGCGCTTTTTGAACGCCAATCAATTTACCAAGATCATCCTGTGTAAGACGTTTTGCTTCACGGATTTCCTTGATTTTTTGACCAACCATCCATAGTTCAATATTCATATCATAGTCAGCTCTTTGTGGAGTGCCAACCTTACCAAATGTTTCGTCCATAACCTCATCAAAAGGTATAAACTCTCTATTTTCATTATTTTTCATATCAATTACTATTATTTAGATAAATATGATTCCATTACTTTTACTGCTTTGTCTATCTCCTTAGAGGGAACTTTGCTTACTTTTTTAATAAAGCCGTGTGTAGCAATTACCAGTGTGTTTGCACCATCAAGCTTATCCCAAAAGGCTAACATTCTATATTGCTTCCCTGCATAAAGAGTTCTAAATTCCCAAATCTCACCCGTGAGCTTTTTTAGCAACTTAGGATCTAAACAAAGCGATGCTTTATACATATTGTCCTTGATTTTACGACTGCTTTTATCGTCTATTCGACTCAAAAATTCGTAAGCCTCTCGGTGCAATACTATTTTAAACTTCGGTTTTGTCTCCATTCTTCTCAAGAATTACACCACAAAGATACAAAATATTTCCATAAATGGAAACTTTATTATATTATTTTATTTCATTTTCAAATTATGAGTAGACGAGTAGCAGATTTGCTGATAAAGATTGGGGCGGATAGCTACGAGTTTCAGCAGAAGACAAAGCAGGTTGAGAAAGGCTTGGACGGAGTGAGTAAAAAACTGACCTCGGTTGGTAAGAGTCTTACTCTGAAACTCACTGCGCCATTGGCAGCACTTGGTGGTGTGTCGGTGGCTCTTGCCGATACGCAGGCTAAGGCGGAAGCTAAGGTTCAGCAGGCGATTAAATCGACCTCGGGGGCGGCTAAGTTGTCGTTTGAACAGCTCGCTAGCTTTGCTTCTGAATTGCAGGGCAAGACGCTCTTTGGGGATGAGAATATTTTAAATAATGCCACGGCTCAACTGCTTACCTTTACAAATATTGCAGGTGAGAATTTCAAACGTACTCAGGCAGTTGCGCTCGATTTATCGACGGTGCTTGACAGCGATTTGAAGTCAGCATCCATTCAACTTGGCAAGGCTTTGAACGACCCTGTGAAGAATCTTTCGGCACTTTCTCGTTCGGGTATTCAGTTTTCTAAGGAGCAGACCGCTGTAATTAAAAGCCTTGCTGAAACGGGGAGATTAGCCGAAGCACAGAGTGTTATTCTCGATGAGTTAGAGCGACAGTATGGCGGTCAAGCAGAGGCGCAAGCTAAGGTTGGCGCAGGGGCGTTGGTTCAGCTAAAGAACTCGTGGGGCGATTTTATGGAGCAGGTTGGGGCGGCTATCCTCCCTGGATTGAACAAGGTGGTTGCCGTGTTGCAAAGAGTGGTTACTTGGCTGCAAACTTTATCTCCAACGACTAAGACTATTATTGTTGTGATTGCAGGATTGGCAGCAGCTGTTGGTCCGCTACTTCTTACCCTTGGGAGCATCGTTAAAGTTTTGCCACTTCTCAAAGCAGGGATGCTTGCGTTGAACTCTCCGATGGTGGGACTTATCGGACTTGCAGCGGCACTTGCTTATGCTTTTCAGATGGCGTATAGCTCCTATCAGGATTTGCAAAACCTTGATAAAACTACTGCTCAACAGTGGGTGGCGGATGGTACGTATAAGGTCGGTGACGAAGAACGAGTGAAAGGTTATATTGCTAAGTACGAAAAGAAACAGACCGATACCGATAATTATTACCAAGACAAGCTCGGTGGCTTTTGGAAAAATTGGAACGGTGATTATCGTGAGGAGATGGAGAATGCCGCTTTGATGGCTAACACCTATCGTGAGGTTCTCAAAGAGTTGGAGAAGAAAAAGGCTGCCGAAGATGCAGCACTAGCCTCTGCCGAGAAACTTACTGAAGAGGCTGAGAAGTATGCAGAGAAAGTTTCAAAGGGTGTAAGTGCTATGGTTGAGCTTAGTGATGTTTCGCAAAAGGGTTCTTCTGTCACTATTGAAACTCCAGAGCGCAAAGTCGCTACATTGGTTTCTGATGATATTAAAGTTGAACCTATAAAAGCGAAAATTGAAGTCGAATTGCCAAAGGTAACGATGTTCAGTGCTTTTCAACAGAAGATGGCGGCTATCAAAGATGCCGTGGCAGGGAATATTTATTCTTGGGCGGATAGCTCGTCTAAAAACTTTGATAAAAATATCCGTAATACATCGGAAGTTGTGGCTCGCTATGTCGATGAACTTACTAGCAAGGGGTGGAGGTATTCGGAGGCTATCTCGTTTGTCACAAATCGCATTAATCAGGCGATGACTAGTGCCGCCAACACCGTTAATGGATTCTTTAGCGATACAACTATGGCACTAGCGGAAACCCTCGGTAAGCTATTCGCAGGCGAGGATATTGGACTTGGTGATTTCGTGAATGTTATATTACAGCAGATGGCTAGTTTCCTGCAACAGCTCGGTGCGCAGTTGATTGAGTTTGGTATTATGATAGTCGGCTTTAAACAAGCCCTCAAGGCGATACTTTCTAACCCGTGGCTCGCAATCGGCATCGGTGCGGCAATGGTCACGGATGACCTCACTGATAAATAAAAACGCAGAGAACAGCGTTCCGAAACTCGCTAGCGGTGGTCTAGCCTTTGGCACTACCTACGCAATGGTTGGTGACAACCCCAACTCCTCAATCGACCCCGAGGTAATCGCCCCGTTGAGCAAACTAAAAGCAATGCTCCCCGAACGCTCCGCCACCGCCCAAAACGTCCAAATCACCCTCCACGGAGAACTCACCGCCAAGGGTCGTGACCTCGTCTACGCCCTCACCAAAGAGAACTTCAAAATCTCCCTTCTCGGCTAATAATCCACACATATCTAAATAGTTGAAAATAAAGTGATTAATATGCGTAGAAAGATACCGAAAGACTTGCACGTTAAAGGAAATTAGTCGTACTTTGCAGTACAATAATAAACGAACTAAACACTTAAATACCAGACGATTATGAAAAATAAAATTATTACCCTAGCTTATTTGAAAATGAATTTTTCGATGCTTTTTAACTGCAATAATGCCGTGAGCATCCAAACCCTAAACGGCAAGGCGATGCCATTCGATGAGTGGATCAACGAGGTCTACGCTGAAACCGAAGAGTGGTACGAAGACCTCAAAGAATTTGGAATCGAACAGTTCACCATCACCTACGAAAGCGGACTTGAACTAACCTTTAAACTATAAAGCATCGCCACAACGTTCAATAGACAAGCAAGTCAGAGCAGCTCCTCAGTCATTAAAACGGCTGAGGAGTTTTTTTGAATATAGAACGACAGCTCCGTAAGATTTAAAACAAATTATTTGCATTTGTGTAATTTGCAAATTACTTTTGTATTCTGATAGATACTAAAAATCAGATGAATACCGAAAGACAGAACGATTACTGTACTTAATTTAACGATAATTATTAACTTTAACACCTAATAGACTATGGATTACGATTTTGAATTTGATTATCTTATTATGGATGATACAGACGAGATAAAAGAACGTGAAAGACAAGAGCAGGAAGAGCGTGAACGTGAGGCGAATCAGGAGTATTAAAATCTCTAAAATTATAAACTTATAATTTCCTCACAAACTTTTTAATTATTCTATTAGTTTTTGCTCTAGGGTGTTGATTTGGGTACGGAGGGTGGCTCGGGCGGTTGTTAGATTGGTGAGGTCGTATGGCGAGGGTGCGCTTGTGAGTGTCGCCTCGTAGCACTTTAGGACTTGGTAGTCGGTAGCGGAGAGTTCGGCTTTTAGGGCATTTATGCGCTCGTTGATTAGTGCAGGTGAGTCGGTTTCTACTTCCCATAGCTGATACACTACGTTGCCTCGAAGTTCGTAGAATGGGATTGGAGAGTCTAGATCTGTAACCTCGGGCGGCTCAGATTCCACAAAATCAAAGAAACCATCAAGGGATTTCTGTTTTCCAATTGTCGCTATATCAACAACCTCAACAGTATATTTATCTACTATCCTTGCTTTCAACATGTTTGTAAATTTCTAGATTAAAAAATAATTATGCATTACGAATTAAGCATCACGAATTACGCATTAACTCGACATATAGCAGAACTTCCAGTACTGCCCATCGTAGATATAGAGCGAAACATCGCCACGTTTAGAGCCTCCCACATAGGAACTCACAGTACTTGATGTTACGAAGATATATTTGCCGTTACCATAAATACGAGGCACATTATCGTTCATACACGAGAAGATTATGATCTGTCCAGTCTGCGGATTAGATGGCAAATAAATATTGATGCTGCCAGTATTGTAGCACGCAACAAAGGTGTCATATTGAGTCAAATAGGCAGTATAACTAATCCGTCGAACCCCTAAAAACATACCTTGAATCAAAAGCTTCCGAATATACGCACCCCACGCTGGCGCAGGACTCGAATTCTCATTCTCACTATCAGCAAAAAGTCCGCATATAGCAGCGGTACTACTATAAGCACTCTTCTGTAAGTTACCAAAACCAAGTGCCACAACGGCAGCCTTTAGCTCCGTGCCAGAGGTTGAGGGCAGAGCTTGAATCCCTGCACGATTCGAAAATATCCCTTGCGAGGAGATGTAGGAGGTCTGGTAGTCGCTATTACGAGCCTCCACCTTGCCGTTGGTACTGCTTATAGTAATTGTTTGCAAGATTGTTTCAGTGCCACCCGTAGCGGTATATCTCGTTACATCGGCATTAAACTGCACACCACCATTCACGCCATCAAGCAGTGCCTTAGGCGTACCATTTATTGTACTGCTTTGCGAGGTGATTTGTCCATCTTTGATTACCCAGTCAGCGATATTTGCATTTTCGGCAAGCAGCAGGTTTGTTGCTAGGCATTCGAAGTCAGAGCAGAAATGCTCCCAATTATTGGCACTCCACGATGATGACACACAGTTTAGTCCTATGTAGTAATAGTATAAAGAGTTATACTTTACCACATCTACACGCATATCATCTTGGTAGTAGATTGAGCTTGAATTAAACTCTCCACGATAAAACAGTGACCTGCCCATTGCTCCATCACGAGCTGCAAACTGCACTGGGGTGCTCCACGAGCTTACTTCTCCACCAATAAGAGTAGCTACCGATAGCCATATTTTAACGGGCAGGATTGGAATAATTCGAACTATAGCGTTATCAAGTCCGTAGCTTATGGAACTATTTTTTTGGTAGTAGAACTGCATAAAGTGTCTTCCTGCATCTTCGATTTGGTAATACAGGACTTGGTCTACCGTGCCACTAAAGACTTTATAGTTACTGTATGTTGGCACTATAATTCCAAAATCACTAGAGGACTCAACTGTAGAAACCGTATCCTCAGATGGTGATATAAGAAAACTATCGCTAGCTAATATTTGCTGATAAGTATCGACATTACAGACGTATAGTTTATCGTAGCTCTTTTGTGAGCTAACTTTAATTGCTAAGGCTATGGTTTGCTGTGATTGGTTTGTGGTAAAGTGCACGGTCATAGCCGCCAGCCCATTATTGCTTATGGGGTTCGAAACCCAGTAACCGTCACCATTATCGCTCCACTGCTCTTCATTTTGAGAGTCGTAACTAATTGAACTTACCACCATCTCATCGCTAGGAACGTTAAAGCTCCACCCATCGGGAGGCATTTCAAACTCAGTTGGGGCATCGGGTTTTTCGTAGCTTGCTTTGTATAGATTAACCGTCCCTGCACCTTGGTCGCCCTTTTCAGTTATAGTAATTGTTGTTTGTCCACGTGCTATTATTGCCATAAATATTGCTAGTTAATTATTTTTTACTACTTTTGTTATGCATTACATAACAACAAAGGCGGGGAAACTTGCCTTAAAAACAGAGCTATTCAGGCATATTTTATGCTTGCATAACATTCTATATACGGCGGTTTCGCACCCCCGTGTAGGAATGTTAATGCATCCTCTGCCTTTGTTGGTGTAATGCAACGGGTCAGGCGAAACTGCCTTTTATTTTGCTTGCCCATTGAACTTTTAAACCAACTAGAAAGACAATGGAAGTTAATATCAAATTCAAAGTGGAATGCCCTCTACCTACCCTTGAAGAACTAACTCTACCTGAATACTGCAATGGATATGTCGGATACTTAACTGACGAGGATTTCAAATCTCTTCTCGATGACCTTATATGTTATCTTATCGTAAATAATGGAATTCTATATGATGGTGATGATATAGAAAGAGCCGTTGCAGCTCGCACTGATGTACTTTATCACTTAGCGCAACACCCCGAAATGTTCTGGTATCGTAGAGATTATGATTTACTCAGCCAATTAATTACATACGCTTGCTTTAAAATCTAAACTCCTACTTTTCAATTTCAATAGTAAATGTAGCAGCTACACTTATCTCTTCACGGGTGATAGTTACACTGCGTCCCTCCTTGATTCCCGATGTTCCCCACGAGGTATCTTGAACTCCAACCTTATCGAATTTACGCCACTTGCAGGTTGCCCCAGTGTAGAATGAGCTAGGAAGCATCTCACCGTTTTGCCACACGTTGGCAGTGAGGGTTGTCGAGGTCACCCCAGTAGTAAGAGTAGTGCCACTTGGTGCTGAAATATCCACTTGATAAGGATCGCTCACATCAGCAAATGATATAATATCACTCACCGAGGTGTTGTAAGTGCCGCTTGAGGTGTCATTATCCTTTATTATACATTTGAACGAGTCGAAATTCAAAACCGCACCCTCTGGAATAGTAATCTCATTACTTGTATATCCTGTGATACCCCCTGCGTTTGAACTTGTTAGCGTTGTCCACGTACCGCTACCGAGCTTTTGCCACGTGTAGCCAACACTTGTATTGTCGATAGCAGAACCTCGCCATAAATCACAATGCGCTTTGAGAG
>JAWXTM010000050.1:0-13753 GCA_044433505.1 Rikenellaceae bacterium | reverse complement strand
TAGTAATAAACTTTGCTAACACCATCTGGAATAGTTAGTTCTACCGAAGCAGATGTCATACTAGTAGTCACAACTGCTGTAGAGTTATATGCAGGGTTGTATTCACCTGCAGGATCATCTTGAATGCCAGTTGAACTAAAGATTATAGTAGGAAGTTCCGAGTCATCAACATCACCTGCTGAAGTTAGTGGCATTGCACATATTACATACTCTGTGCTTTCTGTAAGACCCCAAGCTTCTGGAGTTGCAACACCTGAAAGGTTGCTATTGAATACAAACTCGCTATCAACCTTTGTAAAGTCTACACCCATTGCACCCATAGTTGTGTACAAGCTAGCAGCTAGTACGCTTGGTGAATAAGTTGTAAGGTTAACTAGGTCTGCCGAAGCCATAAGACCTACGGCGTAGTTACCGCTATAGTCACCCATAGTTGTATTTAGGCTGAATGAAGTGCTCAACGACTCTGCAACTTCCACTGCGATAGGACCTTGTAGAACGTTTAGTGTTACATCGTCTGCTGCAAATGAAGAGTAGATGAAGCTTTGAACTGCATTTACTGTCAATTCACAATTACCAGTCGACTGACCAGTTAGAGAAACTTTGCTTAGCAAGTAGCGTTCACTAATGTCAACTTTGCTTAGAGAGTTTTTAGAAGCATCTAGAGTAGAGAGCATTTCTGGAATCTCAAGTTCTGAGATCGAGTTATTGCTACAATCTAGATATAACATTGAAGGGCTATGAGAGAAATCAAGACTAGAGATCTTATTGTTACCACACCATAGTTGAGTAAGCTCAGCAGCGTTTTCTAGATTAAGCTCAGTAAGCGAGTTGTCGTTGCACCAAACTGCACCAATCAATGGATTGTTAGAAAGATTAAGTTCAGAGAGTTTATTGCTAGCAATATTAAGTGTCTGTAGTGATGGACACATTGAAAGATTGATAGAAGTAAGGTCATTATCATCAATTCTTAGAACAGTAAGCGATGTGAAATAAACTATCTCATCGAAGCTGCTAATCATTTGACCATTAAGGGTAGTAAGTGTTGCTACGGCAGCTGCCTCTGCATAAGAGATCCAACCGTCTTCGTCTGTGTCAACACCTGCATCGAATAGAGCCATTTCTAGGCACTCGTCAGCAAATGTAATTGCCTTGCTATCATCAAATGGAGCTGCTGTTTGGGTAACTTCAATAGTAATATCTTCTGTGAGTTCACTTGCAATAGTGAAAGTTCCTACACGGTCTTCTGAACCATCATAAGAAGCTACAGTAAAGCTAGCTGTGATGCTATTTTCACCTTCCAAAGGAGAAACTGTCAACCATTCAGAGTCTGAAGTAATTGTCCAAGCTACATTTGAGATGATTTCGAATGATTGCTCACCACCTTCATTACCGAACTCATAGTTAGATGTAAGAGTAGAAGAAAGATTAGCTGCACCTTGTTCAATAGTAACTTCGATAGGCTCTAGGTCAGCACCACTGATTGTAAGTGTAGCAGTACGAAGCTCTGTGCTGTCATTCAACGCTACAGAGAACGATGCAGTACCATCGTTTACGCCCTCTTCAGGAGAAACTGTCAACCATTCAGCATCTGAAGAAAGAATCCAAGCTACGTTAGATGTAATCTCGAACTCAACTGTTTCAGCCTTGTATTCCAAAGAATAAGAAGCCTCTAGAGTTGTTACAAGGTTTGGCAGTTCAACTGTCTGAGAAGACTGCTGTGCAGTAACTTCGATAGGAGATACTTCTTCAGCACTAAACTTAAGCACTGCTGAGCGAATATCTTCACCTTCATTAGCTGAAGCAGTAACGGTAATCACTTGGTCACCATTTCCGCTTGTTGCACTAATTGTCAACCAAGATTCAGTTGAAGTAACACTCCAATAGGTGTTAGATGTCACTGTAATCTCTTGCGAGCCACCTTCCGTGGCAAATGTTAGGGATGTTGGATTTACCTCCAATGTTGCTGGTTCCGCTTCTGGTTCAGGGTCAGTACAACCTACAGAGAGAACTAGCGCAAAGGCAAATAACAAAAAATGTTTAAATGTTTTCATAAGACATTTTTTTATAAATAAATAAATAAATAAAAATTGATTAAAGGTTGATAAGCGTATATTGTTACTATCTACATCTATTCACCTAGCCCCATAGTGGTTAATTTCGGGTACAAATGAATTGTTTAACACTAAAAATATACTTATTTTCTACAAGGCAAAGGTAGAACTATTTTTCATAAAAACAAATTCTCCAGACATATTATGCGCACTTTTTAATAAAAATAACTCTAAACTGTATCTTTATGTAAATTCCACCAAGGAGCTACTAATTTACTTAAGCCCTTAAAATATCTGCATAAAAAAAGTTCCAAAAAACCAAAATGGCTCTTTGGAACTCTTAAGTTCTATAAGGATGGACTACTTTGCAGGCTCTAGGCGCACTGTAAAGTGGCGCATTATCGGTAGCTCATAGTTAATTACATAGCCTCTGGTAATCTCATTACGTCTATCACACACATTCTTCAATGCTGCTGCAATCACTGCAATGTGATTATCTGTGTAGACTCTACGTGGGATAGCTAGGCGCAACAGCTCCAACTTAGGATAGCGGTTCTCTCTAGTCACAGGATCTCTGTCAGCTAGGATAGCACCAATCTCAACGCCACGAATACCTGCCTCTTTGTATAGCTCCACACCGAGGGTCTGCGCTGTAAACTCTTCACGTGGCACATTTGGCAATACCTTCACCGCATCCACAAAGATAGCGTGACCACCTGCTGGGCGTTGGTAAGGGATACCATACTCATCGAGTAATTCGCCTAGAAGTTCCACCTGACGGATACGAGAGTGTAGAATATCGAACTCAGTGTTCTCCATTAACCCTACTGCTAGAGCCGCCATATCACGACCACACATTCCACCATAAGTTAGGTAGCCTTCGTACATAATATTGAACATTGCCGCCTTTTGGTAAAGTTCCTCTGACTTCATTGCGCAGAATCCACCCATATTCACCGAGCCATCTTTCTTAGCCGAGATGGTCATCATATCAGCGTACTGATACATCTCTAGGGTAATTTCCTTGATAGTCTTATCAGCATAGCCTTCCTCACGAGTCTTGATAAAGTATGCATTCTCAGCAAAACGAGCCGAGTCGAACAACAATGGAACTCCGAATTCTTTACACAATGCCGAACACTCTTTGATATTCTCCATAGAAACAGGTTGACCACCTGCCGTATTATTAGTAATAGTAAGGCATACGAATGGTACTACTTCCTTAGAGTTAGCCTCAAGTGCCGCACGAAGCTTAGCTGGGTCAACATTACCTTTGAAAGGGATTTCGAGTTGAGTGTCCGATGCAGCGTCAATAGTACAGTCTAGTGCCTTAGCCTTGCGGAATTCGATATGACCTTTGGTGGTATCGAAGTGTGAGTTACCTGGAATCACGTCGCCTGCTTTAATAATAGTAGAGAAGAGCACATTCTCGGCAGCTCTACCTTGGTGAGTTGGCAACATATATGGCATACCAAATATCTTTTCGACAACTTCTTTTAGGTCGTAAAATGAGCTTGCACCAGCATAGCTCTCGTCACCTTGCATAATAGCACCCCACTGAGCAGCACTCTGAGAGCCAGTACCACTGTCGGTAATAAGGTCAATAAGCACTTGTTCAGAGCGCAAGTTAAAGAGGTTGTAGCCAGCCTCGGCTATCCATTTTTCTCTCTGTTCACGAGTACTTTGGATAATTGGTTCGATAACCTTCATTTTGTAAGGTTCACAATAAGGTAGTTTCATAGTTTTTTTTATTGGTTTTTAATATGTATATAAATGTGTGTTTATAGTTCTACTCGTCTAGCTCCCATCATAGCCACTACAAAGGCATCACGGAACTTGTTTTGTTTAATGATATTTGCGCAGGCTCTCTGGGCTTCACCCTCTGTGGAGTAGCTGCCTTGGTAATATATAATAGTACCATCTGCCATACGTTGCTCCAAAACCGAGTCCATACCATTGAATGATGAGGCTGGCAGTGCGCTGCGTTCAATAGTGAGCATAATGCGATATTTTAGCGAATTGTCGCTTTCGGAAGTGATGCACTCTCCGCTTTGGCTGTCATAGAGTGGAATATATCCATTATTATTTAGGTGCTTTCTGTAGCTTTGCTCCAGTGCAGGGTCATTAGATATAGTACCAGAGTATGGGTCTGTCATTTGAATTTTCTTTTGAGCATTCTTTTCGAGCATATCTAGGAACTCTTTGTCCTGCGTTTTTTCTGCGCTTTGGGGATTGCGCACCGATTCAGGGAAGCTCTCCATCCTGCGATTCACCACCTCTAGCTCACTATTTTTAGAGTCGAGTGTTTTTTGCAGTTTTTTTTGTTTGCTCTTTTTTTCTACCGCTATTTTCGAATTGAGTTGGTAAATCTCAGTATTAAGGCGATCTTTATCTTGCAATAGTAAGTTGTATTGTCCTTGGGCAGAGGTGGTAATGGTACGAACGCTGCTAGGGAGTGCTTCCCCTGCTTTGCGAGCATCACGAATCTCTTGCTTGGTAGGTTCTTGGGCTGAGGCATTGACCATTAGAGCACCTATCAATATAGCAATAGTTAAAATATGTTTCATCTTTTTATGAAATAAGGTTAATAACAACTTACCAGCAAACACAAAGTTAGCAAAAAAAGTTAAGGTTGTTACTTAAATGCACATATTTTTTTATGAATTTTCAGTTTGGGGTAAGCTATGAGCTGGGGCTTTGGTGCTACTGGGCACATTAGGAGATTAGAGCTTGTAGTATTACAGACTAAAATAATTAAAGTTTTTTGGTTCTTTTGTTCACAAAAGAACGATGGAATCAGTCCGCTAGAGCAATACAATGGTTAATGGTTAATGGTTA
Organism: Rikenellaceae bacterium; assembly: GCA_044433505.1. Classification (GTDB taxonomy): domain Bacteria; phylum Bacteroidota; class Bacteroidia; order Bacteroidales; family Rikenellaceae; genus Mucinivorans. Next base: position 8,864 of record JAWXTM010000050.1, on the reverse strand, counting down.
ATTTTTGGTTTCCCCCCACTATTGTAGTGCTTTAGTTATAGCTTGTAGTATTACAGACTAAGTCAAGAAAGTTTTTTGGTTCTTTTGTTCACAAAAGAACGATGGAATCAGTCCGCTAGAGCAATAGCAAGGCGAATGCCTTGCCTAAAAATCAAAAGACAAAAATCTTTCGGTTGTAAAACCGAAAGCTAGCACAAACTCCCATAAAAATATTTTGGGGGTTTGGAGGAACGACAAACAAAAAAATCGAAGATTTTTTTCCAAACCCCCAAAACTATTACTCTGGTGTAGTGCTTTTGTTATAAAAGGATCTTTGCCCCCCCCACTGGCGTCCAAGTAACCCTCTGTTCTAATCTTTAGTCCTATCCTAAACAATATTTCACCCCAAAACATACCCCAACTCATAAACCTAAAGTCATAAATTATTAATAACTAATAAATAAAGATGAAAAAAATGCTAAAAAGTTTTGTAAATCAAATAAAAAGTATTACCTTTGTGCCTCGTTACGCTCTGTTATGACCAGAGCCGATGATGTTAAACTATTAATAAATAAACTATGTCAGGACTAATTGGAAAAAAAATCGGAATGACTTCCGTGTTCAGTGCCGAGGGGAAAAATATCCCATGCACTGTTATCGAGGCTGGTCCCTGCGTTGTTACGCAAGTGAAAACTGTAGAGAATGATGGCTATTCAGCTCTGCAACTTGCCTATGACGAAAAAAAAGAGAAGAGTACCACTAAACAAATGTTGGGTCACTTCGAAAAAGCAGGAACTACGCCAAAGCGCAAAGTTGCAGAATTTGCAACTTGGAGCGATGAAGTTAAACTTGGAGACACCGTGTCTGCCGATGTAATCACCGAAGGTGAATGGGTAGACGTTACTGGAATCAGTAAAGGTAAAGGTTTTCAAGGTGTTGTAAAGCGTCACGGCTTTGCTGGTGTTGGGGGTCAAACCCACGGTCAGCACAACCGTCAACGCCACCCAGGTTCGCTTGGTGCTAGCTCTTGGCCTTCACGTGTACGTAAAGGTATGAGAATGGCCGGTAGAACTGGTGGTGATCAAGTCAAGGTGCTTAACCTTAAAGTGCTTAAAGTAATCCCTGAAAATAACCTTATCCTCGTGAAAGGCTCTATCCCAGGTGCTAAAGGCTCTTATCTACTAATTGAAGCTTAACCCTTAAAAAATTGTTGAAAACTATGGAATTGAAAGTTAAAAACATTAAGGGTGAAGAAACTGGAGCAGTAGTAACCCTAGCGGAATCAGTATTTGGTATCGAACCAAAAGATCACGCTATCTATTTGGATGTAAAACAATATCTTGCAGCTCAACGCCAAGGTACTCACAAGTCTAAACAACGTGCAGAAATTGCAGGTTCAACCAAAAAGTTGAAAAGACAAAAAGGTACAGGTGGTGCTCGTTGCGGATCTATCAAGTCGCCAATTTTCGTAGGTGGTGGTCGTGTATTTGGCCCAGTACCTCGTGATTATGACTTCAAACTAAACAAAAAGCTAAAACAACTAGCTCGCCGCTCAGCACTTTCTTACAAAGCGCAAGGCGAAGTTATTACAGTTGTCGATAGCCTACAACTTGAGGATGTAAAGACAAAATCGTTCCTAGCTGCGGTTAAGAACCTTGGTCTTGAAGGCAAAAAACTACTTATCGTGTCGCACGAAAGCGAACCAACGATGGTACTTGCATCTCGCAACGTACAAAAAGTGAAAGTAGTAAACGCTGCATCACTCAATACTTATGATATTATGAACTGTGCAGCTATGCTAGTTTCAACCCCAGCGGTAGAAGCTATCAACGCTCAACTAAGTAAAGAACAGTAAGCAAAGAAAATGAATATTTTAGTTAAGCCAATTCTAACCGAAAAGATGACTACCCGAGGCGAAAATTTGGGTGAGTACGGTTTCGTGGTTGACGCAAGAGCGAATAAACTGCAAATTAAAGCGGCAGTTGAGAGTGTCTATGGTGTAGTCGTAGATAGTGTAAACACTATGAACTACAAAGGCAAAAACAAAAGCCGTTGGACTAAAACTGGCCTAGTGATAGGTCGTACAGGAGCTTTCAAAAAAGCTATTGTTAAGTTAAAAGGTAATGATAAAATTGATTTTTACGGTAATATCTAAGAACAACTATGGCAGTAAGAAAATTTAAGCCCACAACACCTGGGCAAAGACATAAGGTTGCCGGAACGTTTACTGATGTAACAACATCAACTCCGGAAAAATCACTCGTAGCACCTCTTAAATCAAGTGGTGGTCGTAATAATTCAGGTAAAATGACAGTTCGCTACCGTGGTGGTGGACACAAACGTCAATACCGTATTATCGACTTCCTTAGAGATAAGGATGGTGTGGTAGGTCTAGTAAAGACAATCGAATATGACCCAAACCGCTCGGCTCGTATCGCACTAGTTGTGTACGCTGACGGTGAGAAACGTTATATCGTAGCTCCTAATGGTCTCAAAGTAGGTATGCAAATTGAATCAGGCGCTGGCGTTGCTCCAGAACTTGGTAACACATTGCTGCTCTCTGAAATTCCACTAGGTACTGTTATCCACTGTATCGAGCTTGCTCCTGGTCAAGGCGCTCAAATGGCTCGTTCGGCTGGAACTTATGCGCAACTTCTTGCTCGTGAAGGCAAATTTGCAATCATTAAACTTCCATCAGGCGAAACTCGTATGGTGCTAACCACTTGTCGTGCAACGATCGGTGCAGTATCTAACGCTGACCACCAACTTGAACAATCAGGTAAGGCAGGTCGCCGCAGATGGTTGGGACGTCGCCCACATAACCGTGGTGTTACAATGAACCCTGTGGATCACCCAATGGGTGGTGGTGAAGGTCGCTCAAGCGGTGGTCACCCACGTTCACGCACCGGTGTTCTTGCTAAAGGTTACAAAACTCGTGACCCTAAGAAGACTACAAGTAAGTTTATAATTGCAAAACGTAAAAAATAGAGATAAAGAATGAGCCGTTCATTAAAAAAAGGACCATATATCTACCATAAACTCGAAGCCAAAGTATTGGAAATGAACGAGAATGGTAAAAAGTCTGTAATTAAGACTTGGTCACGTTCAAGTATGATTTCACCAGATTTCGTGGGTCACACTATCGCTGTTCACAATGGTAATAAATTTATTCCAGTGTATGTAACAGAAAATATGGTGGGTCACAAACTAGGTGAGTTCTCTCCAACCCGTAGCTTTAGAGGTCACGGTGGTAATAAGAAAAGATAAGTTTAAACAGTATTTAAAAGAAACGATATAAAAAAATGGGTGCAAGAAAGAGAATAAGTGCCGAAAGGCGCAAGGCAGAAAAGCGAGTAACAGCCGTTGCTAAGCTGAATAACTGCCCTACATCTCCCCGTAAGATGCGCTTAGTTGCAGATATTATTCGTGGCGTTGAAATCAATAAAGCACTAGCAATCCTTCGCTATTCAAAGCAAGATGCTGCTGCTCGCCTCGAAAAACTTCTTAAGAGCGCAATCGCAAACTGGGAAGCAAAGAACGAAGGACTCTCACTTGAGTCTACTCCGCTTTGCGTAAAAACTATTATGGTAGACAGTGGTCGCCAACTAAAACGTATTCAACCTGCTCCTCAAGGTAGAGCACACAGAGTACGCAAACGTTCAAACCACGTTACAATAATTGTAGATAAAATTGTAGAAACTAAAAAAGACAATAAGGCATAATGGGACAAAAATGTAATCCAATTTCAAACCGTCTAGGAATAGTTCGTGGATGGGATTCGGCTTGGTACGGAGGTAAGGATTTTCCTGCAAGAATTCTCGAAGATTCGCAAATCAGGAATTACCTCAATGTCCGTCTTGCCAAAGCTAGCCTTTCAAAGATTATCATCGAAAGAACGTTGAAAGTTGTGACCGTTACAATATCAACTGCTCGTCCTGGTGTGATTATCGGTAAAGGTGGCTCAGAAGTCGACAAACTTAAAGAAGAACTTCGCAAACTTACTAAAAAAGATGTGCAAGTTAACATTTTTGAAGTTAAAAGACCTGAGCTGGACGCAGTAATCGTTGGTAACAACATCGCTCGTCAAATCGAAGGACGTGTATCGTACCGCCGTGCTATCAAAACATCTATCGCCTCTACTATGAGGATGGGTGCTGAAGGTATCAAGATTATGGTATCTGGTAGAGTTGGTGGTGCTGAAATGGCACGCTCTGAAAGCTACAAAGAAGGTAGAATTCCTCTTCATACCTTCCGTGCTAACATTGATTACTTCTTGGCAGAAGCTCTTACAAAAGTTGGTATCCTTGGTATCAAAGTTTGGATCTGCAATGGCGAGATTTATGGAAAAGCAGACCTTTCACCACTTGCAGGTATGAATAGTGCAGCAGGTCGTGGTGGCGAAGGCCGCAGAGGTGGAGAACGTAGAAACAACGACCGTCGTGGTGGCAATGATCGCCGTGGTGGACGTGACCGTCGCTCCCAACAACAGTAATCTTTTTTTGAGAGTTAGTACAAAAATAACAGCTTAAAAAAAAGAGGACATTAATTAATTATTAGTGAAAAAACAAAAAAATGTTACAGCCAAAAAGAACAAAATTTAGGCGTATGCAAAAAGGGCGTATGAAAGGAAATGCTGCGAGAGGCAATCAACTTGCTTTTGGTAGCTTCGGTATCAAAACCCTTGAACCAGCTTGGATCACAGGTCGCCAAATCGAGGCAGCTCGTCAAGCTATCGTACGTTATATGAAACGTGAAGGTCAGTTGTGGATCAGAATCTTCCCTGACAAACCTATCACAAAGAAACCAGCCGAAGTACGTATGGGTAAGGGTAAGGGTGCTCCAGAAGGATTCGTTGCCCCAGTTACTCCAGGTCGTATTCTATTCGAAGCAGAAGGTGTACCTTTCGAAATTGCTCAAGAAGCACTTCGCCTTGGTGCGCAAAAATTGCCAGTAGCTACTAAATTTATCATTCGTCGTGATTACGAAGAAAACGCTTAATTGTTAAACCTCTAATACAAAGATAAGAAATATGAAAAAACAAGATCTTAGAGAGTTGGCAGTAAGCGAACTTCAAGAAAGAATCGCTAGCGAAAAAATGGCACTCCAAACAGCCAAGTTGAACCACCAAGTTTCACCACTTGAAGACTCAACACAACTGCTTAAAAGCCGCCGCAATATCGCTAGAATGATGACAATACTTAACCAAAAAACAGCAGCTAAGTAATAAAGGCAGTCGAAAAGAATGGAAACAACTAGAAATCTTAGAAAAGAAAAAATCGGGGTTGTTGTTAGCAACAAGATGGAAAAATCTATCGTAGTAGCTGTAGCACGTAAAGTGAAACACCCTATGTACGGTAAGTTTGTTAACAAAACTACCAAATTCACTGCCCACGACGAGCTAAATAGCTGTGGCGAGGGAGATAAAGTAAGAATACAAGAAACACGTCCAATAAGCAAAAATAAATGCTGGAGACTTGTGGAAATTATTGAAAAAGCTAAGTAACCTATAAGAGAAGATGATACAACAAGAATCAAGACTAAAAGTAGCTGATAACAGCGGTGCAAAAGAAGTTCTTTGTATACGTGTTCTCGGCGGTACGCGTCGCAGATACGCATCGGTTGGTGACAAAATCGTAGTGACCGTAAAGAGTGCAACTAGCTCCGGCGAAGTTAAAAAAGGTACGGTGTCAAAAGCAATCGTTGTGCGCACGAGTAAAGAAATTCGTCGCCCAGATGGCTCGTACATCCGCTTTGATGACAACGCAGTAGTACTACTAAACAACGCAGGTGAAATGAGAGGTACACGTATCTTTGGCCCTGTTGCCAGAGAACTTCGTGACAAAAATATGAAAATTATCTCTCTTGCGCCTGAAGTACTGTAATTTACCCATAAATTTTTATAACAGAAATGAAACTACACATAAAAAAAGGCGATACAGTCTATGTAAACTCTGGTAATAGCAGAGGCGCTACGGGTAAAGTACTCGAGGTTATGCCTGCTAGAGAGCGTGCCATCGTGGAAGGTGTTAATATCGTTAAGAAACACACCAAACCTTCGGCTGCTCACCCTCAAGGAGGAATTATCGAACAAGAAGCATCTATTCACATCAGCAACCTACAAGTTATCGACCCTAAAGGTGGTAAGGCTACTAAAGTTGGCCGCCGTGTCGGTGATAATGGTAAACTTGTAAAATTTGCTAAAAAATCAGGGGAGGAAATTAAATAATGAGTTATATACCTAACCTTAAAACTAAATATAAGGAGCAAATCGTTGCTAACCTTATGAAACAATTTAACTACACTTCTGTAATGCAAGTGCCTAAATTGTCTAAAATTGTGCTTAACCAAGGTATCGGTGCGGCAGTGTCTGACAAAAAATTGCTGGACAATGCGCAAGCTGAGCTTACTCTAATCGCTGGTCAAAAAGCGGTGCAGACTCGCTCGAAAAAAGATATTTCGAACTTTAAGCTACGTAAACAAATGCCTATTGGTTGTCGTGTTACTTTGCGCAGAGAGCAAATGTATGAGTTCCTCGAAAGACTCGTTGCTGTTTCTCTTCCTCGTATCCGTGACTTTAAAGGTATTAACGAAAAATTTGATGGTAATGGTAACTACACCCTCGGTGTAACTGAACAAATCATCTTCCCTGAAATCGACATCGATAAAATCCAAAAGATTCTTGGTGTTGAAATCACTTTCGTTACTACTGCTAACACTGACGAAGAAGGTTACGCTCTACTTAAAGAGTTCGGTCTTCCTTTTAAGAACATTAAACACAATAACTAAGCTACACAAAGATAAAAGATTATGGCAAAAGAATCAATGAAGGCTCGTGAAGTAAAACGTGCCAAACTAGTAGCAAAATACGCAGAAAAACGTAAAGCTCTTAAAGAAGCTGGCGACTGGGAAGGTCTAGCGAAATTGCCGCTAAACTCTAACCCGGTTCGTATGCACAACCGTTGTAGCCTTACTGGCCGTCCAAAAGGATATATGCGTCACTTTGGTATTTCACGTATCCAATTCCGTGAAATGGCTAGCTCTGGACTCCTACCTGGTGTTAAAAAAGCATCTTGGTAAACGCCAGAATACTAACTATACTTTTAACAGTAATTAAACAGACACAAAACAATGAAAGTTTGTCAAATAACAGGTAAAAAGGCGCAAAATGGTCACAACGTGTCGCACTCGAACAAAAAGACCAAACGTCGCTTCAATCCTAACCTAAAGACTAAACGCCTCTTCTTGGAAGAAGAAGGACGCTTCGTAAGCATCCGTCTTTCTGCAGCGGCTCTTAGAACTATTAACAAAAACGGTCTTGCCGCTTCTCTTAAAGATGCCAAAGCCCTAACTAAAGTTTACTAAATACTAAGATGGCAAAAAAAGGTAACAGGGTGCAGGTAATACTAGAATGCACCGAACACAAAGAAAGTGGTATGCCAGGTATGAGCCGTTATATCACTACGAAAAACAAAAAAAATACTCCTAACCGTATGGAACGTAAAAAATACAACCCTGTGTTGAAAAAAGTTACGCTTCATAGAGAAATTAAGTAAGAAAATGGCTAAAAAAGTAGTTGCAACCCTCAAAACGGGTACAGGTAAAAACACTACAAAGTGTATTAAGATGATGCGTTCTGATAAGAGTGGCGCATATAGCTTTAAGACTGAAATCTTGCCTAATGAACAAGTAAGCGAGTTCTTTGCTAAGAAAAATAGCTAGACTTTCTTTATTTCATTTGGGAGAATGGATAATAAGAGAGTTGGGTTAGAGGGTAGTTCCTTTAGCCCAACTTTTTTTTGGATATAATGGTAAAAAACAGCTGATAAAACCGCTGTAACTTATTGTAATTTAGATAATTATTAGTGCTTTGATGAAATCGGTTTCATCAAAGTACTTTTTATTATGTCAAAAACAAGGAAAAAACGCTGCCCATATTGTGGTTTTTTAAGTTGTGTAAAGAATGGAAAACAGAGCGGACATCAGCGATATTATTGTAAGAATTGCTTAAGTTATTTTACTTCAAAACGTAAGGATATAAGTCAACTCAATAGGTTTGTCTGGTTTGAGAGTTGGATTCTCGGTAAACAAACAATTCGTCAGATTCAAAAGAGTAGTGGTTATAGTGAAAAGAGTCTGCGTCTATGGTTTGATGAATATTTGCGCAACTATCCACGCTCGGAAATTTCCCGCCGTGAGAAAGTGAATTTAATGATTGACGGCACTTATTTTCCCAATAAAGTGTGTTTAGTTCTGTACAGGGATTTTACAGTTAAGAGGACTATATTTTATCGTCTTACCGACAACGAATGGGAGGAAGAGTTACGAGCAGATTTGAAGATATACTGTCGTTGGGTATTGTGATAGAGAGTGTGACTTGCGACGGCAAGAGTAGTATAATAAAGGCAGTAAGAAAAACAAGTAAGTCCACAATCGTTCAGCGATGTATTATTCATATTCAGCGTGAGGTTAAAATATGGCTTACACAGCATCCGAAAAGCGAAGCAGGTAAAACATTGCGTTCATTAGCTTGTGTTATCCACGAGATAAAGAGTTATGATGATAGAGATTATTGGGTCTCTCAATTTAGAAACTGTTTAAGATTTTCTCACTTAAATTGCTAAGGCTCTTTCACTTCGCTTTTGAATTTTGCTATCACAGCAAATAGCCCGCTATTAGCTGCGTTATCAAAATCCAAAATCAAAGCAAAATAGCACATAGCATTTTTAAGCAGAAAAACTTAAACAGATTCTTAATTTATGGGAAAGACCTTTTCGAGATTATATAAATCAAAAGAGTTATAGCGTAGAGAACCCCAAAGGGTGGTGGACTCATAAAATGGTGCGCCAAAGTTTCGTGCATATCAAACGTGCTTTGCCTAATATGTT
>JAWXTM010000049.1:0-14000 GCA_044433505.1 Rikenellaceae bacterium | reverse complement strand
TCTTTGATTTTTAGGCAAGGCATTCGCCTTGCTATTGCTCTAGCGGACTGATTCCATCGTTCTTTTGTGAACAAAAGAACCAAAAAACTTTAATTATTTTAGTCTGTAATACTACAAGCTCATAAAAAAAGTCTATGACCCCCCCTAGGGCACCGAATCACACCTTGGCGGTGGCAGAAAGCTGCAAATATATCTCTCGACATACCCACGCATCCATTGCAGCATAATCACACTGTGCCGAACTTAACTTGCTAGCATCCCAATTACTCAAACGCTGAGCCTTACTAAGCCTAAAACCCAACACTATAGCAGTCATCTTCTTGACACTAAGCTCCTCTATGCCCCACTGCCCTACTACACTCTGTAAATCCACAAAACCTGCTGGCGCAAAACGCTGAACCTTCCTAATAGCATTAATGTCATCACGAATCGCTGCCCCAATTTTTAACACCTTTCTGGAACTTAATACCTTAAGCACCTTCTCTGAAAGAGGATACTTCCCCACCCTAAAGAGCAAAGCGCAACTAGCAGTAGAGAGTTGCAACAACGATAGACCATAGCTCACACCCTTCGAAAATGATGGTCTGGTTTCAGTATCAAAGCCTAGTATCATCTCGCCTGAAAGTAGCTCCTCGGCACGAGCCATACTCTGCTGGTCATCTACGACCAACACCTCTCCACTAAAGCTACATAGGTCTAATGCAGCAACTTCTTCGTTACTTATTTTCTGCTGAAAACTCATCCCTTATAATTCTATCTCAAAGTGGCGAGCCACCTTTTCCTTGTATAGGTCGCCAATGGTAATTAGGATGCCTGTTTCCTCGACATTGCCAAAATCGTGATTTATAGCAGTCTCAAAGACCCTCATAGTTGGCGATAGGCTCATATAAGCATTAATGAGTGGCGGTATCACCTCCTCAAAGTTACGCACACAACGTGAGAGTATCTTATAGTTGCTCATATAATCACCCCCAGTAAAGATTTCTTTCATCTGCTTCTCGTCGATATTGATTTCGGCAGGGTAGATAGTCCTCATCAGGTTATCTCTGTCAGGGAAGTACATCCTCAGGAAGTAGATAAGCATATTACGTGCCTGAACATTATAATCACCATACATAGTCACCTTACCGAACAAATATCTAATATCAGCATTACGACTAACAATCGTTCCGAGTCCATCCCATAGGTTATCTAGGGCAAAGAGTGCCTTAAGAGAGCCTTGTTGTTGATACTTTGTCTGCACAAAGGAGCGTCCAAGTTCCATTGTATAGGGCAGGTATTTATTGCGAAATTTCTTAGAGAATTCAAAATAATGCTCCGTAGAGAGGCACTTTGGGTTCGACGAGCGTGGGATAATATAGCGATACCCCCCCAGGATTTCCTCTTGCGAAGGATCCCATACGATTAATTGCTTGTAGCCTTCTGGATCAAGGTCAGCCTCGTCAATATCAATCTCTTGCCCAGTGCCACCACCTGCATCACGAAAAGCCTCCTCACGAAGTCGACCAACCTCACGCATCAGCATTGGAGCTTCATCTGCGTGAAAAACATAGAGTAAATTGCCTGCTTTATTTGTATTGCGCAGAAACAGTTCGTCACGTAGTTCTTTCTTAAGAAGTTCACGCTCAATGGGCGCAATAATTGGTTGTTGCATAATAGTATAGTAGTGTGTATGTTATTTTGTTTCAGCTAGCTTGTAGACTTTTTCTCTGATAGAGTCATTCCACTCCTTAGAACTCTTACTTTGGTCAATAACTAGTGGCTCGCCAAAGTAGATCTTTACGGTTTTGTTTTTTTGGAAATAGACTTGGCGTGGGAGCAGCAGCATCTCTAGATTCGACTTAATGCCCAGAAATTTACGCAACTTAGCAAAGAAATAGAACCAGCGTGAATTGCGTGCCTCAACATAAGTGGGGATGATTGTTCTTCCGCTCTTTCTAGCACGATTAACATAACTGCTTTTCCAAGGAGTATCTATAATCTCCCCCTTTATCTTGCGTGAGCACAGCCCAGCAGGGAAGTTCACCATAGCGCACTCAGAGTTATAGAGTTCATCGAGTTCTCGATTCAGCTCAGCCCTCTGCCCTCCGTGCTTATTAACCCCCACGAAGATTTCCTTAAGGGGTTCGATATTGAGCAACAGGTCGTTGACAATAAGCCTAACGTCGCCTATGTTCTCTTTGATAATTGCACTTGCCAAGATAATGCCATCAATACCACCGAGTGGGTGATTCGAGATAAATAGGGGTTTTGCGCCCTGCTGCCTCGGGATGTTTTCTCTGCCATAGAGCTCATACTTAACTTTGATATTATCCAGAGCACTATCAATAAAACCTTCAGCATCTAAGTGCGAGAAGTTTTCGAGGATATAGTTGTGCCTTTTAGCCTTCAACAGAGCTTCACCCCACCCTATAACAAAGCGAGGCAAGAGACGTGCCAGTCGGGGATTCTTAGATTTTAATATCTTTGCTAAGTCTATTTTATCCATAAGCTTGTGCTATTTGAAGACCCAAAATTACGAATTTAATTCTGAAAAACGCCATTTATTTTAGATTTTTTTGTATTTTTGCAGAAGTTTCACGCTCTAACACATTAATAATAAAAGCAATAACGATAGTGTACCATATACCTGTACTACTCGAAGAGAGCCTCTCGGGGCTAAATATTAACCCAGATGGCACTTATGTTGACGTCACCTTTGGGGGTGGTGGGCATAGCCGTGCCATTCTTGATAGACTCTCTAAACGTGGGCGACTTATCGCCTTTGACCAAGATAAAGATGCACTAGAGAATGCCCCTAAAGATAAACGCTTTACACTCATCCACAATAATTTCAGATTTTTAGCTCCTTGCCTAAGGGCTGCTGGGTTTGATAAGGTGGATGGGGTGCTGGGCGATTTGGGGGTTAGCTCCCACCACTTCGATACACCTGAGCGTGGCTTTTCGTTCCGCTTTGGCGACGAACCCCTCGATATGAGAATGAACCAAAATGGGGTGCTCTCTGCCAAGGAGGTGGTCAATGACTATGAGATTGAACGCCTTGCTGTTATTCTCGGCAGGTATGGCGAACTAAACAAACCCTTTAAGCTAGCCAAACTCATTGAAGCCGCCAGGCCTATGGTTAGTTGCGCTGAGCTGTGCACAGCCGTCGAAGCAGCTATCCCAAATAATGCTCGCACAAAGACTCTCTCGAAACTCTTTCAAGCTATTCGCATTGAGGTGAATGGCGAGATGTTGGCACTAGAGATGATGCTCGAAGGTGCTAAGAGTGTGCTGAGTAGCGGAGGTAGACTCTCCATTATTTCGTACCACTCGCTCGAAGATAGGCTCGTTAAGAACTTTATGCGTAGTGGTAATTTTACGGGAGAAGTGCAGCAGGATTTTTTTGGTAAGACCCTTTCGCCATTTAATCTTATCTCTCGCAAGGCTATTGCTCCTAGCGCAGAGGAACAGGCACAGAACTCTCGCTCTCGCTCTGCAAAGCTCCGTGTCGCAGAATTAAGGGGACTTCTAAAAGTTGACCCCACTAAAATTTAACAAATAAAAATTGGATATTTTATAGATAGTTTTGGTGCCTTTAGGCGATATTTTGGTTGATTTTTTACCTTTTTTCTCTCGAATAGCGGGGCTATTAGAGAGAAAATGCGGCAAAAACTCACCTTCGAATCTCATCCCAAATCCACCAAATCAATTTTTAGAAGTCCCCTTAAAGTAATTAAGTATGGGTAAGTTAGTATCGGTAACAAGGAAGATATTTACAGGTAGCGTGCTCTCCGATAGTAAGGTGATGCGCCGCCTACCTATTTTTGCCTTTATTGGGCTGCTGATGCTTGTTTATATGGCAATAGGTTTTAATATTCATAAGCGACACAGCGAGCTTGATGAGCTTAAGGATGAGTTAACGCTGCTTCGTACCATATCGGTCACTACTTCGGCTACTCGCCAAGAGATGACCCAGCGTAGTAATATCAAAAAGTTACTCAAGAAGCATAATATAGATCTCAACAGCGACACCGCTCCCCCACGTATAATCGAATTCTAAGATTTTTTGACTTGCATAATAACAACTTATTACGTACCTTTACAAACATATTATATGTACCAATTAACTAACTAAAGATTATGAAACAGTATTACTACCACAATGGTGTCGATAAATTCGGGCCGTTTTCTAAAGAAGAACTACACGCCAAGGGTATTACCCTCGACACGCAAGTTTGGTGTGAGGGTATGGCTGAATGGGCACCTGCTCGTAACGTGAGTGAGCTAAACGCTCTGTTTGTTGGAGCACCTGCTATGCCTGCGATTACACCTGCTGTACCACCAGTTACACCTCCGCCTGCTGCTGCCCCTGTAAACAACAATATGGCGCAGCAACAACTCCCCCCATCAACTAATCTAATTTGGGGTATTCTAACTACAATTTTCTGTTGTCTACCATTCGGGATAGTGTCGATTGTGTATGCTTGTAAGGTGGAGTCGACCTTCTATAGTGGAAATGTAACTATGGCTCGGGAATACTCTAAACTTGCAGGTAGATGGGCACTTATTGCTGCTATTGTAGGTTTTGTGGTTTTTGCAATCTATTTCTTGGCAGTGGGGGCTGAACTGATGTATTTTATGGCATTGTAAAGTAAGCACTTAAAAATGTCTTTAAAGAGAATATTACTTGGGGCTATGGTTGCATTGGCGATTATAGCCCTATCTTTTTTTGTATATCTTTACTGGAAGGTGTCGCCTAGCGAAACAGCACTATTCCCGAAGTGCCCAACCCTGATGTATTTAGGTTTTGAGTGCCCAGGGTGTGGTTCACAGCGAGCAATTCATCATCTGTTGAATGGGGAGATGCTGGAGGCTATGAGGATGAATTTTTTGTTGGTCATTTCGATTCCATATATTTTTATTTGGGGTATTTTTAAGGTTTATTTTTATATGGTTAGTGAGCCATCGGGGGTAATGTTAGCGTGGCGTCGGAGGTTATTTAGTACGGTGGCGATAAAGATTATATTTACGTTGGTTGTATTATTTTGTATAGTGCGTAATTTTGTTGATTTCATCTAAAAAACAGTACGCATCTCGCTCTAAACTAAATTGCTGAGTGTAGCTTCACAAACAAAAAATAATTGCAAAATCACTGCGCTAACTAAACCGAAAAAAATAGTGAAAAAGTGTTGCAAAAATCAATTAAAAATAAGTACCTTTGTCTTTTAAACAAAAAAATAACAAATCATTTAAAATATTATTATGAAGCCTACGCACATTGAACACCTCGGCATCGCTGTAAAAAGCCTTGAGGAAGCAATCCCAGTATGGGAAAAAATGCTCGGTACTGAATGCTACAGTATCGAAGAAGTAACTGAACAAAAAGTTAAAACCGCCTTCTTTAAAATCGGTCAAACTAAAATCGAACTGCTAGAAGCTACCTCTGAAGATAGCCCTATCGCTAAGTTTATCGAAAAGAAAGGTGCAGGAGTACACCACGTTGCATTCGCTGTGGAAGACCTTGTAGGCTCACTTGCTGAAGCTAGTGAAGCTGGTATCCAACTAATCGACAAAACTCCTAGAAAAGGTGCAGAAGGTCTAAATATTGCATTCCTTCACCCTAAATCAACTGGTGGAGTGCTTGCTGAACTTTGCTGTGAATAAGTATTAATTTAAAATAAATCATATAAAAAAACAATGAGTGCAAATACTGATAAAATCAAAAAACTCATAGAGTTGCGTGAGGTTGCCAAACTTGGTGGTGGTCAAAAACGTATCGACTCGCAACACGCTAAAGGTAAACTTACCGCAAGAGAGCGTATCGAACTACTACTTGACGAAGGCTCATTCGAAGAGTTCGATATGTTCGTAAAACACCGCTGCCATAACTTTGGTCTTGAAAAAGAACAATACTTTGGTGATGGCGTTGTGACTGGCTACGGTACCGTAGACGGTAGATTGGTCTATGTCTTCTCGCAAGACTTTACTGTATTCGGTGGTTCGCTATCGGAAACATTCGCTGCTAAAATCTGTAAGGTTATGGATATGGCAATGAAAAATGGTGCACCTGTTATTGGTATTAATGACTCGGGTGGAGCACGTATCCAAGAAGCGGTTAACGCACTGAGCGGTTATACCGAAATCTTCCAACGCAATATCTTGGCATCGGGCGTTGTTCCTCAGATCTCTGTAATCTCGGGCCCTTGCGCAGGTGGTGCAGTCTATTCTCCAGCACTTACCGACTTTATCCTTATGAACAAAGGCATCAGCTATATGTTCGTTACAGGTCCTAAGGTTGTTAAAACCGTGACTGGCGAAACTGTTACCCAAGAACAACTTGGTGGCGCATCTATCCACTCTACTAAATCAGGCGTTGCACACTTTGTTAGCGAAACAGAGGAGGAAGGTCTAGAGATGGTAAGAAAACTCGTTAGCTTTATCCCATCGAACAACCTTGAGGAAGCTCCTTTGGCAGTTTGTAACGACGATATTGATCGCCTAGAGGATGCACTCAACGATATAGTTCCTGACAACCCAAATAAACCATACAACGTACTTGACGTAATTAACGCAGTAGTGGATAATGGTGACTTTATGGAGTCGCAAGCAGCCTATGCACCAAATATCGTGACTGGTTTTGCACGCTTCAATGGTCAGAGCGTTGGTATCATCGCCAACCAACCTAAATACCTCGCAGGTGTACTAGACATCAAGGCAAGTTGTAAGGCAGCTCGTTTTGTTAGATTCTGTGATGCGTTCAACATCCCTATCGTAACCTTTGTAGACGTTCCAGGTTTCTTGCCAGGTACAGCTCAAGAATATGGTGGAATCATTAACCACGGTGCTAAACTTCTATTTGCTTATGGCGAGGCTACTGTACCAAAAGTAACAGTGATTTTGCGTAAGGCTTATGGTGGTGCATACTGCGTGATGAGTTCAAAACACCTTCGTGGCGATATGAACTACTCTTGGCCAATGGGCGAGATTGCAGTAATGGGCGCAAGTGGTGCTGTGGAAGTGCTTAACGCTAGAGAAATCAAAGCAGTAGAGGATGCAGACGCACGTGCTCAACTTGTAGCAAGCAAAGAGGCAGAGTATAGCGAGAAGTTCGCTAACCCATACCAAGCAGCATCTTATGGTTATATTGACGATGTGATCGAACCACGCAACACTCGCTTTAGAGTTATCCGTGCTCTTCAGGCACTCGCTACCAAAAAGGTTGCAAACCCTGCTAAGAAACACTCTAATATTCCACTATAATTTTTGATTAGAGAGACAATAACAATGAATAAACGTTTATTAACAATAGTATGTGCACTATTGATGCTAGCACCACTGGCTCAGGCTCAGGGGCTCAAAGATGTAAAAATCAATGAGGTGCTTGTCAATAATGTCGATAGCTACGAAGATGACTTCGGGGTTAAAGTAAGCTGGATCGAGCTTTATAACTCAGGCTATGCGAGTGCAAATTTAGCTAGTGCCCACCTTAGATTCATCTCAGGCGGCGATACTACTACTTACAAAGTGCCAGCCAGCGATGCTCGCACTTTGGTTCCTGCCCAAGGCTACGTAATCTTCTTTGCGGATGGTAGCGCAAACAAAGGTACTTTCTACACTAACTTCCATCTGGGTGACTCAACCTACTCAGGCAAACAAGTCATCGAACTGTTGGATCAAAGTGGTAAACAAGTACTCGACTCTTTCGAATATGATATGTCAAGCCAAGTGGCAGACGTAACTTATGGTCGTCACAAAGACCCACTAACAGGCGAGGTTACCTACGAACGTCTTGATCACATCACTCCGCTTCAAGCTAATGAAATGGAAGAACCAATCAAGAAGAGCGATGTATTCCTTGAAGAAGACCCTAATGGTACTGCAATGGCTGCTACTGCGATGTCAGTGGTATTCTCTGCGCTAATTATGCTCTATTTTGTATTTAACTTTGTTGGCAAAGTTTACAAGAGAAGTGCCGCAAGGAAAAATGCAGCTAAAGAAGTGGCTGTTAAAAGCCCTGTTGCGACTACTGGTGGCAGTAAGGTTATCTCGGGTGAAGTTGTTGCAGCAATCTCGGTGGCACTACGCCTCTACGAAGAAGACCTGCACGACAATGAAAGTAATGTGATAACTATTAATAAGGTTGCACGTGCCTACTCACCTTGGAGCTCTAAAATCTATAGCATCAGAGAGACTCCTAACAAAAAGACTTGGTAAAAAAAAAGGGGGCGGTTTTTAGAAGTTCCCTAAAATAATTTAATCGACAAAACAAAACAATGAAAGAGTATAAAATTAAAGTTAATGGTAACGACTATGCTGTTGCCGTAAATAATATTGAGAATGATACTGCTGATGTTGTGGTAAACGGCACAACGTATCATATCAACGTAGAGGGTATGAAGGCACGCCCAGTCGCTAGAACTAAAGTGACTAGACCTGTGGCAACCTCAAGCGCAACTCCTGCTGCTACACATATCCCTAGCACTCCTGCACCTGCTGCGGCTGCTGCTGGTTCGGCTGGCGGTATTAAATCTCCACTACCAGGGGTAATCCTCGATATTATGGTACGTGAGGGCGATGCTGTCAAAAGCGGACAAAAACTTATGTTGCTCGAAGCAATGAAAATGGAAAATGATATTGTTAGCGACCGTGATGGCGTTGTTAGTGCTATTAAAGTAAGCAAAGGTGGCTCAGTGCTCGAAGGTGATGTGCTAATCACTATTGGCTAGTTTAAAAAAATAACAAAAGAAAAAAGATGGATTTTATATTAGAAAACCTGCAAACGTTCTTTGGCTTTACTGGCTTTGCGAATGCTACCTCTGGTCACCTTATTATGATTGTAGTAGGGCTTATATTCCTGTACTTGGGTATCGCAAAGAAATTTGAGCCAATGTTGCTTGTACCTATCGGATTTGGTGTCTTGGTAGGTAATATTCCTTTCTCTTCGGGCTACCAAATCGGTATCTACGAGGATGGTTCTGTACTTAATTACCTTTACTTCGGGGTACTCAAGGGGGTTTATCCTCCACTTATCTTCCTTGGTATTGGTGCTATGACCGACTTTTCGGCACTTATCTCTAACCCTAGGTTGATGCTTATCGGTGCTGCTGCACAGTTCGGTATCTTTGGTGCGTATATGGGTTCATTGGCACTTGGATTCTCGGCTGCTGAGGCTGGTGCTATTGGTATCATTGGTGGTGCTGACGGCCCTACTGCAATCTTTTTGAGTTCGAAGCTCGCTCCAGACTTGATGGGTGCTATTGCAATCTCGGCATACTCATATATGGCACTCGTTCCTGTGATTCAACCACCGATTATGAAGCTGCTTACCACCAAAAAAGAACGCCTTATCCGTATGAAACCTCCACGTCAGGTCTCTGAACGTGAAAAGATTTTGTTCCCTATTATCGGTATGTTGCTTACAACGTTCCTTGTACCATCGGGTCTTCCGCTACTGGGTATGTTGTTCTTCGGTAACTTGTTGAAAGAGAGTGGTGTGACTCGTCGTCTGGCGAATACAGCCTCTAACCAACTAATTGATATTGTAACCATTCTGCTTGGTCTTACAGTGGGTGCGTCAACTCAGGCTACTACCTTCTTGACACCTGCTTCGATTAAGATTTTTGCTCTTGGTGCAGCATCATTTGTTGTGGCAACTACTTCGGGTATCCTCTTTGTTAAGTTCTTTAATCTATTCCTTAAGAAGGGTAATAAGATTAATCCACTTATCGGTAACTCGGGTGTGTCGGCAGTGCCTGACTCGGCTCGTGTTAGTCAGGAGGTTGGGCAGCACTACGACAAGACTAACTTCTTGTTGATGCACGCAATGGCTCCTAACGTAGCAGGGGTTATTGGTTCGGCAGTAGCGGCTGGTATCTTGCTTGGTTTCCTTGCATAGAGTACCACACTAGTAAATAATTAATATGGGGTGGGTTTCTCAGAGATCCATCCCATAATTATATAAAAGAATGTATATAGAATTAAATTTGACCCCAGAGGAGGCGGCACATAAAATCGCTAATCTAAAGAGAGATGAGAGGGTTGTAAGAAAGTCGGTGGATGCCCGCAAACGTGGTAATATTCGTGTGTTACTACAAATTGCTAAGGGCGAGAGTATTGATATGGAGGGTGGTTTTGAGCCAAGGGATGTAAATAATAGTGAGAGCGTTGTGGTAGTTGGGGCAGGCCCAGCAGGACTCTTTGCGGCACTTGGGCTGATTGAAAAGGGCTTTAGACCTGTGATATTTGAGAGGGGTAAGAGCGTTAGCGATAGAAAACGGGATGTGGCGAGTGCTAATCGTGGGCAAGGTATCGACCCAGAGTCTAACTATGCCTTTGGCGAGGGGGGTGCTGGGACTTTCTCGGATGGAAAGCTCTATACACGTAGCAAAAAACGTGGCGATAATAATCGTATATTAAAGATATTGCACCAGTATGGTGCGCAAGAGGAAATACTCTACGAGGCACACCCCCATATCGGTTCGGATATACTGCCTCGTGTTATTGAGAATATTCGAAGTGCTATTATCGAGTGTGGTGGCGAGGTTCATTTTTCGAGTAAGGTGACAGCTCTGATAATAGAAGACAATAAGGTAAAGGGTGTTGAGGTTGATGGCAGCAAGAGGGTTGAGTGTGGAGCGGTGATACTGGCAACGGGTCATTCGGCACGTGATGTATATGGATTCTTGCACAGTGGTGGGGTAAGGCTAGAAGCTAAAAATTTTGCTGTGGGGGTTAGAGTTGAGCACAGGCAGGAGCTTATTGATAGGATTCAGTATAAGGATGAGCGTGGGGAGTATCTTCCTGCGGCGGCATATAGTCTGGTGGCGCAGGTTGGTGGACGTGGTGTTTATAGCTTTTGTATGTGCCCAGGGGGGGTGATAGTGCCTGCCTCTACTCAGAATGGCGAGGGTGTGGTCAATGGTATGTCCAACTCTCAGCGCAATGGCGTGTATGCTAATTCGGGGATAGTGACCGAGGTTAGGGTCGAGGATATTGAGGATTACACTAAGCACTTTGGGGTGCTTGGTGGGTTGGAGTTTCAGCGTCAGTTGGAGACTATGGCTTGTATGCAGGGGGGTGGTAGTGCAGGAGTTGCTCCAGCACAGAGGCTCGCTGACTTTGTAGCAGGGCGTAGCTCTAGGAATCTACCCGAAACTACCTATAACCCTGGTATTGCCCCAAGTGATTTGCACTACTGGATGCCGAGGTTCGTGGGCGATGCTCTGCGTGGAGGCTTTAAGGCATTTGATAAGAAGATGAAGGGATTTTTGACCAACGATGCAGTGGTTATAGGAGTGGAGAGTCGCACTAGCTCACCTGTGAGAATACCTCGTGATAGAGAAACACTGCAACACGTTGAGGTAGAGGGGCTTTACCCTGCTGGCGAGGGTGCTGGCTATGCTGGGGGGATACTCTCCTCGGCTGTGGATGGTATCAGGTGTGCATATAAAATCGCACAGAGGTAATGAAAGTACCATCATCAAAGAGCTATACGTGTCGGGCATTGCTCTGTGCGCTACTTGCACAGGGGGAGAGCAGGGTGCGTGGGGTTAGTTGGTGCGATGATGAGCTTGCGGCTCGTAGAGTGGCTCAGCAGTTTAGTGGTGCGAAGATTGATGTGGGGGAGTCGGGCTTCTTGGCACGTGCAGTAGGGGTGATTAGTGCACTAAAGGACTCCGACACTCTGATAAGTGGCAGTGGTACACTACTAAAAAGGAAACTTGGACTAAAGGAACTATTGGGTGATAGAATCTCAGGGGATAATGTGCCTTTTGTGGTGCGTGGCGGAGGGCTTAGTGGGGGAGAGATTGAGCTTGATGGGAGTGGTGGCTCGCAGGTGCTCTCGGGGCTACTGCTAGCCTCGCCCTATGCTCTCAGTGATACAACTATCACTGTCAAAGAGCTAAAGAGCAGGGAGTATATAGATATGACCCTTAGCGTAATGCACCAATTTGGTGTTACGGTACAGAGGGATGGCTACAGTAAATTCCATATAAAGTGTAACCAAAAGTATCGTGGGTGTGATTATAGTGTGGAGGGGGATTGGAGTGCGGCAAGCTACTTTTTGGTGTGGGCACGGCTTAGGGGCAAAGATATTGTTATTGAAAACCTTAACCCAGAGTCCCTGCAACCTGACCGTGCAATAGTTCGAGCATTGGAGAGTGCAAAGGGTGGAGGTGCAATAGAGTTTGATGCTACCCACTGCCCAGACCTCTTTACGGCACTTGTGCCGCTGTGCGCCTCACTAAGTGGGGTGTCTAAGATTAAAGGGTGCACTAGGCTCTACTCCAAGGAGAGTAACCGTGCGGAGGTATTGCAGCGTGAGTTCGGGAAGTTTGGGGTTAATATCAGCTTAGATGGCGATACTATGAGCGTTGAGGGGCACGGCAAGAGTCTTTTTTCTCAACAAAGGGCAATAGACCCCTCGGGCGACCACCGCATAGCAATGGCTACGGCAATTATGGGGGATGGGGTAGAGATTATGTATAAAGAAGTAGTCAGTAAAAGTTTTAGAGATTTTTTTAAGGAGTTAGGGTAATGAATAGTTTTGGACGAAATTTTAGAGTGTCAATTTTCGGAGAGTCACACGGCAAAGTAGTCGGGGTAACACTCGATGGCGTAAGGGCAGGCGTAGCTCTCTGCGAAGATGATTTTGTGGGGGATATGGAGCGTCGCAAGGCTGGCGCACTGGGCACTACCACTCGCATAGAGGATGATAGGGTGGAGATTTTAAGTGGTGTTTATAATGGTCATACCACTGGCGCACCCCTTACCCTTGTAATAAAAAATAGGGAGGCACGCCCAAGTGATTATAGTGAGCTAAGGTTGCATCCACGCCCTTCGCACGCCGATTTCGTGGCGCATAAAAAGTTCTTGGGGTATAATGACCCACGTGGCGGAGGGCACTTCTCAGGTAGGGTGACTGCTGCACTAACTGCCGCTGGCGTGGTGGCAAAGAAGATGTTGGGGGATAGCGTTTCTATTACTTCCCAGATAGTAAAGTGTGGTGATATAGAGGCTGCTATAAAGAGTGGTGATAGCGTTGGTGGGGTTGTAGAGTGTAGAGCGCAGGGGGTAGGAATTGGTGTGGGTGAACCATTTTTTGATTCGGTCGAGAGTGTATTGAGCCATTTGCTTTTTTCGATTCCAGCGGTCAGGGGGGTAGAGTTTGGGGCAGGTTTCTCGGCAGCGGAAATGCTTGGTAGCCAACATAATGACCCTATAGTTAGTGCCGATGGTAAGACTTCTACAAATAATGCTGGGGGGGTTGTTGGCGGACTCACTAATGGCGAGGAAGTAGTAGTGCGAGTGGCAATAAAGCCAACGCCTAGCATTGCTTGCGAGCAGAGTACTTTTAGGTTTGAGGATGATTCGTTTAGTAGTGGCGAGCTTTCGTCACTTACGATTGAGGGTCGTCACGATAGTTGTATTGCATTGCGTGCAGGTGTAGTTGTTGAGGCAGCTGTAGCCATAGGGTTGATTATTCTTAAGGTTTAGCTATAGCTTGTTATAGCTTGTAGTATTACGAACTAAATAATGAAAGTTTTTTGGTTCTTTTGTTCACAAAAGAACGATGGCATCAGTCCGCTAGAGCAATAGCAAGGCGGATGCCTTGCCTAAAAATCAAAGACAAAATCTTTCGGTTGCAAAACCGAAAGCTAGCGCAAACTCCAATAAAAATCTTTGGGGGTTTGGGCGAAGACCAAACCCCCAAAGCTAGAGCACTATTGTATTGCTTTAGTTATAGCTTGTAGTATTACAGACTAAATGATTAAAGTTTTTTGGTTCTTTTGTTCACAAAAGAACGATGGCATCAGTCCGCTAGAGCAATAGCAAGGCGGATGCCTTGCCTAAAAATCAAAGACAAAAATCTTTCGGTTGCAAAACCGAAAGCTAGCACAAACTCCAATAAAAATCTTTGGGGGTTTGGGCGAAGACCAAACAAAAAAATCGAAGATTTTTTTTCCAAACCCCCAAAGCTAGAGCACTATTGTATTGCTTTAGTTATAGCTTGTAGT
>JAWXTM010000048.1:0-14717 GCA_044433505.1 Rikenellaceae bacterium | reverse complement strand
TTTTTCTCTCGAATAGCGGGGCTATTAGAGAGAAAATGCGGCAAAAACTCAACTCAAAATCTCATCCCAAATCCACCAAATCAATTTTTAGAAGTCCCCAGAAATAAATTTGTCTTTTGGTGTACCCGATATACAAGACCAGCAAATGTTCTATAGGCAAGGCTGTGTGGTAGCACCTACATCTAATTGAACTCCCTTTTATAAATATTCTTAACTTATTTGTATTTAATTCTAGAAAAATATATTATATTTGTGGACTTTAAAATCTCTCAAAAATGTAGTGTTATGAAACTGTTTTTTATTTCTTTGGTGTTGTTGGTGCCGTCAATTTTTGTGGCATCGGCTCAGAGTCTTTATTATGATATTGATTTTGATAACTTCTTTCAGAATCGTGAGTATAATAAGATTGATTTTCTGAGCGAGCGTTCGGCAACTGAGTTTGCAGCACGCTTTTCGCCCTCACTCGAATTACACTTTAAAGAAAATCACTCCTTTAATTTGGGGGCAGATCTGATTGCACTCTTTACTGCGCCAGACAAGGTGCTGTTCGATTACGCTGACTTGGTGCTCTATTATGGTTTTGATAACGAGCATTGGAGTGCTTCGGCAGGTATCTTCCCCAGAAGTCGTATGGCAATAGATAGTTATTCGCACGCTTTTTTTACGGATGATTATTTGTTTTTCAATAATATGGTCAGTGGTATTATGGGGCAGTATCGTCGCAGCGAATCCTTTGTAGAGTTTGTAGTAGATTGGGAGAGCCAGCCAACGGAAACTACACGTGAGGTCTTTAGGTTATTGTCAGCGGGGCGCATACAGTGGGAGCATTTTGCTGTTGGCTATAATTTCTCGTTGACTCACTTTGCTGGTCAAGAGGCGGAGTGGATGGATCAAGTGGTGGATAATATGTTGATTAACCCAGCGGTGGAGTATCGAATTCAGGGAGCTTTTGATTTTAGGGCACGTGTTGGTTATCTTCAGAGTTTGCAGCGTGATAGGAGTTATGGTAATGAGTGGCTGACCCCGTATATGGGTGAGTTTGGGTTGAGGCTCAGTCGTTGGGGAGTAGTGCTTGATAATACAATTTACTTGGGTGAAAATATCGAGCCGCTCTATGATGGTCAAGTTGCCCCTGATGGCACTATAATCACCTATGGCAATCAGCTCTACAGGGGTGATGAGTGTTTCCGCACCGAGGGGGGTTATTACGATAGGGCTTCGATTGGTTATGAGCGAAGTTTCTTGAAAGGAATGCTTGAGGTGGGAGCGCACTTTATCACGCATTTTGTGGCAGAGGGCATTGCTTCTGAGCAGTTGGTTAGGCTCAAACTCCACCTCAATAAACCTTTTAAGAAGCGTAAAGATAAACAATGTGAGCCTTAAAATTATAGTGTCCAGATGTGCAAAATAGATTTTTTTTTGTACATTTGTAGAATATTTAAAATGATACTCACACTATGATTTCTATTGTACTTAATAATCAAAAATATAATGTAGACTCTGGCACTCTATTGCAACTCACAAGTGAACTGAGTATCAATGTAAAGGGTGTGGCAATAGCTGTTAATAACAGGGTGATTGCTCGTCCGCAATGGTCAGATTATATGTTGCAAGAGGGCGATTCTATTGTTATTGTGTCAGCTGTATTTGGAGGATAAATTATGAAAAAACTTAAAATAGGAGGCGTTGAGTTCACTTCACGCCTATTTCTTGGAACAGGGAAATTCCCATCTAACTCTCTTATGCGTAGTGCTATTGAGGCGTCTGGTACTCAGATGGTAACGATGGCTATAAAACGAATTGATACCACTGATACTCAGGACGATATGCTCAGTCATATTACTATGGATGGGGTGCATCTGTTGCCAAATACTTCGGGGGCACGTACTGCACAGGAGGCTATCTTTGCGGCTCAGTTAACACGTGAGGCGTTTAATACAAACTTTTTGAAATTGGAGATTCACCCAGACCCTCGTTATTTGTTGCCAGATCCTATCGAAACGCTAAAGGCCACCGAGGAGCTTGCTAAGATGGGCTTTATTGTGTTGCCATATTGCCCTGCTGACCCAGTGTTGTGCAAGAGGTTAGAGGAGGCAGGTTCGGCTGCTGTTATGCCACTTGGAGCACCTATTGGCACTAATAGAGGCTTGTTGACCAAGGATTTTTTGGAGATTATCATCGAGCAGTCTAATGTACCAGTGGTGGTAGATGCAGGTATTGGTGCACCTAGCCACGCTGCTGCCGCAATGGAGCTTGGTGCAGATGCTGTTTTGGTAAATACTGCTATTGCAGTGGCAGGCGATCCAGTCTCTATGGCAAGGGCATTTGATATGGCGGTCAGAGCAGGTCGTATGGCTTGGGAATCGGGCACGGCAGCAGAGCAATTCACTGCTCAGGCAACATCACCACTTACCGCATTTTTGAACGATTAGTTATGTTTAGCCAATATCTTAAAGAATTTTCGTGGGAAGCTACCCACGAGCAGATAATGAGTGCTACCCAGACGGATGTTAGGCGTGTCTTGGCAAAGAGAGGTAAGCTGACCGTTGAGGACTTTATGGTGCTTATTTCGCCTGCTGCTGCGCCATTTTTGGAGCAGATGGCAGCTCTAAGCCAACGCTACACTATGGAGCGTTTTGGTAAGACTATCTCGCTCTATATTCCCCTATACCTCACTAATTCGTGTGTAAATGGGTGCGTTTACTGTGGGTTTCACGCCTCTAACCCTATGAAAAGGACTATCCTTACCGAGGCTGAGATGGAAAATGAATTCAAAGCAATTAAAAAACTCGGTGCATTCGATAATCTATTGATGGTGACGGGTGAGAATCCTCGTAAAGCTGGGGTGGAGTACCTTAGTGGTGCGCTTGACATTGCAAAGAGATACTTTAGCAATCTTCAGCTGGAGGTTATGCCGCTTGACGCCGATGAATATAGAACCCTTATTGAGCACGGCTTAAATGGTGTTATTTGCTTTCAGGAGACCTATCATAGCGAAAACTACAAGATCTATCACCCTCGTGGTATGAAGAGTAACTTTGAGTGGAGGGTCGATGGTTTTGATAGGATGGGTCAAGCAGGAGTCCATAAGATTGGTATGGGTATTCTTATTGGTTTGGAGGATTGGAGGGTCGATGCGACTATGATGATGCGCCATTTGCGCTATCTGCAAAAGAACTATTGGAGAACAAAATATAGCGTAAACTATCCACGTATGCGACCTTCGGAAAATGGTGGTTTTCAGCCAAATGTCATTATCAATGATAGGGAGTTTGCTCAACTACTCTTTGCTACTCGTATCTTTGACCACGATGTGGATATGTCGCTCTCGACACGTGAGCCAGCCGAGCTTCGTGATAACCTTGCTCCACTTGGCATAACAACGATGAGTGCCGAGAGTAAGACCGAACCAGGGGGGTATTTTAGCTATCCACAGGCACTAGAGCAGTTCCACGTCAGCGATGAGCGTACAGCTTTGGAGGTTGCCAGCGCACTAAAAAGAGTTGGCAGAGAGGCTGTTTGGAAAGATTGGGATAAATCATTAGATTGTTTTTAAGAGCTATGCTAAGCAATGAACTCAAAGAGAGGTATCTCAGACAAATTGCACTGCCAGAGGTAGGGCTAGAGGGGCAAGAACGACTTGCTCAGAGTTCAGCACTGATTGTGGGGGTTGGGGGGCTTGGCTCGCCTATTGCAACGCTACTGTGCTCGTCGGGCTTTGGGCGTATTGGCATAGTGGATTTCGATGTGGTAAGCCTAGGCAACCTACCTCGTCAAACGCTCTATACAACCGATGATATTGGACTTCCCAAAGTAGAGTGTGCTATGCGTAGACTCACTGCTATGAACCCAAATGTAGTGATCGAAAGCTATAATATGCGCCTTGATAGTGACTCTGCACTGGAGCTATTCCCAAAGTACGATATGATAATTGACGGGTGCGATAACCCCCAAACACGCTATATTATTGATCACGCCACAAGCCAACTTCACAAGCCCTATATCTTTGGTGCGATAAGCGGTTTTATGGGTCAAGTATCTATTTTTAATTATGGGGGTGCGGCAGCGTATAGCACTCTCTTCCCATTGGAAGATGCAGCGGAGGTCACCTGCCCACCAGCTGTAATGTCAACTACCCCTGCTATAATTGGTGCAATCGAGGCAAATGAAGCACTAAAAATTGCTATTGGTGGTTTTCAGGACAATACTCTTGCAGGTAAACTACTGACCTTTGATAGTCGTAGTTATAGCCTAAATATTTTTTCGATATAAAATAAAAAGGGTTGATAATCATTGATTATCAACCCATCCTTTGTTTTTATGTTGTGTAGAGATAACGCTTGATACTGCGCTTAGGGGTCTTTTCGAACTCCTCGGGATATAATACCACATCGCTAATCTTTTCGTAAGCGGCAACCTGAGTATTTAGCTCCTCAATATTAGCCTTCATTACGCTAAGCATCATCTGCTCGCCACGAGAACCAATAGCATCAAGGCTTTCGTAGTCAGGGTAAACCAGTGCAACAAGCTTATTGTCACGCTCCACCACCAATGACTCCATCACACACGGCATATTATTCAGCTTGCTTTCAATCTCCTCGGGATAAATATTCTGCCCATTTGAGCGAAGAATCATAGTCTTTGAACGCCCACGGATAAAGATTGTATCATCGTCGGCTGTAGAACCCATATCGCCAGTATGCAACCACCCCTCGTCGTCCAACACCGCACGTGTAGCCTCCTCGTTCTTGTAATAACCCATCATTACATTCTCGCCCCTTACGCAAATCTCACCAACACCACTTAGCGGCTCACGATTATCAATCTTCACTTCCATTATATCAGGGAGAATTTTTCCGCACGATTTTGGGATAAATTTATCAGGGTGTTCGTAGCTAATAAGTGGCGCGCATTCGGTCATACCATACCCAATGGTGAATGGCAACTTTATCTTGCGCAAGAACTCCTCAACTTCGTTGTTAATGGCTGCTCCACCGATGATAATCTGAGTAAACTCACCGCCAAATGACTCCGATAGTTTTTTGCGAATCACCGAGTAGATACCATTATCAAGCAAAGGTACTTTCAGAGCAAATTTAGTGAGTTGCTTTTCGAGCATTGGTTGAATTTGCTTTTTATAGATTTTCTCGATAATCAAAGGCACTGTAAAGATAACGCTAGGTTTTACTTCGTGCATAGCGGCAATAAGTAGCTTAGGTGCAGGGATTTTGCCCAGCATTGTTACGTGAGCACCTACAATCAGTGGATACAGGAAGTCAAAGGCGCACCCATAGGCGTGTGCAAGTGGCAGGAATGCCAGTGCACGTGAACCAGGGTAATGCACATTTAGTGACATTCCAAAGAGCATATTACCAGCAATATTATTACCCGTTAGCATAACGCCTTTCGAGAAGCCTGTCGTGCCGCTTGTGTAGTTCAGTAGCATTAGTTCTGAGTTCGGAGTATGCTTAAATTTCAGTGTTTCGGCACTGAGTCCCTTAGGGTAGCGTTCTGCGTAGACTTCGTCAACGTGAGTATAGCTTGCTGAACGTGTGTATTTTTCGATAATAAAGTATGGTTTAAAATTATCAATACACAGGGCAGAGTGTAGCGCACTCATATTGTCTTTATCCAGTTTTTCGTAGTATTGTTCGCCAGCAAATAGTAGTACGCTGTCCGAGTGGTTTACGATGTGTTGAATATCGTTTTCGTTAAAGTCTTGTAGGATAGGGACAATTACTGCACCATAAGAGATTGTTGCCATAAAGACAGTTCCCCAGTTTGGGGTTGCACGACCAATAAGTGCAATTTTGTCACCTTTTTTGACTCCGAGGTTTTCGAAGAGGATGTGTAGTTTTACGATATTTTCTGATAGTTCACCATAGCTGAGAGTTTTTTTCTTAAAGTAGTCGGTAAGCGCAGGTCTTTCCCAGTTATCTTTGAAACATTTCTCGTATAGTTCGATGAGGTTTTCTTTTATCATTTTTCTTATTTTTAGTTGTTAATTGAGATAAATGTGCAACAAAGGTATGATTTTTTATTGTAAAAACAAAAAGGGGTGGTTTGCTTAGGTGTCTAAGGTTTGTTATAGCTTGTAGTATTGCAGACTAAGTCAAGAAAGTTTTTTGGTTCTTTTGTTCACAAAAGAACCAAAAAACTTTAATCATTTTAGTCTGTAATAATACAAGTTTTTATCATAAAAGAGCAGCACCCCAAAAAAAAGAGCTGGCTTGCAACATAATAGCAAACCAACTCCCCCTAAATGTTATAACAGTAATTACCTACAGTGCCTTATTGTCTAGGAAATTACGCTGAGAATCCATCATATTACGTGTCTGAAGGAACAAAATCTTCGTTTCATTGATAATCTCAAAGAACAACATCGAAGAACGCTCATTCGAATCGTGCTCCATAATACGCTTAATCTGATTCTGAGTAACCTCGTTAAGCAACTCAATGAACTGCTGGCGACCCTCACGTGACTCCTCATAACCCTTGAAGTTGCGATTTGCAAGGAAATCAGCCTGCTTACGATTAAGTTTCGCAGCGCATATCATCACCTTCTTAAGGTCTTGCAACTGCTCCTGACCAAAGCCAGCGTGGTTATTTTCAATATATTTAACCGCTGGGCGAGTGATGTGGAGTAGCCCCTTAGCCATCTCACCAAGATAGTCAACTACTTGAACATAATGGTGAGCAGTCTTAACATCTTGCGACTGAAGAGCACTAAGGTCGAAGTGAAGTTTTTGCTTCCTTTCCTTAACCTCCTCGTGGAGTTTCTTCGATGACTTATGCGCTTTCTTCACCGCACGAAGATCCTCGTTAAATGTGCCATAGATAGATTGTTCGTAGATCTTCTCAACTTTGGCAACAACCTCAGAGATGTCGTCAGCCGTACGAGTAAGAATAGCTTGAGCATCTTCTTGTAGAGCGATTTGTTCTTCCGCTTCTTTTTGCGCCTTCTTTTTGAAAGTTCTGCTAGAGTGCCACAACATATACGCACAAAGGATTGCAAGAGCAACGATTGCATACACACCGCCATACATAAGGGTAAGTGCCACTACAAATGCCACAGTAAAGGCGATAAATGCTGTTAGGAACCATCCCGAAATTACGGTAAGTACACCTGTGATACGGTAAACCGCTGAGTCACGCCCCCACGCTCTATCCGATAGCGACGAACCCATTGCCACCATAAAGGTAACGTAAGTTGTCGACAAAGGTAGTTTAAGTGATGTTGCCAGTGCAATCAAAATAGATGCCGTAGCAAGGTTTACAGTAGCACGAATAAGGTCGAATGGAGCTTGGTCAGCTTCCGTATGAACTACAGGTTCGAAGCGTCTGTCAAGCCATCTTTGCATAGGTTTAGGTGTCACAACAGTGAAGGCTTTATTGATCTTCATTGCAGAACGAACCAAACCACGTGAAACAAGAGTAGAGCCGAAGCGTTCGCTACCGTCACCCTGGCGTGATAGGTTAATTTCAGTTTCGGTCACCTTGCGAGCCTTCTTAGAGAACCAAAGCGTTAGGGTCATAATTGCACCAGCTGCAAAGAGGAATATCCAGTTAACTTGTACCTTTTCGGCAAGTGCACCCATCTTAAGTGTCGAAAGGTCTGCACCAGCTGCTAGTGCCTCGTTACCAATCTCAACGGTAGACCATCCTGCCATCGAAACACCGATAAAGTTCACAAGGTCGTTACCTGCAAATGCAAGTGCTAGAGAGAATGTACCGCACAGTACAGTGAGCTTTAGGATATTGAGTCTAAAGATAAGTTGTAGGCAGTACATAAAGATTGTCCAGAAGACAAACGAGCATACTAGTATTGCCATTGTGCTAGTAGAGTTGATAAATTCAACTAGGTCAGCTGGCATAATTGACGAGCCTTTTAGACCCTTGAATACTGCGAAGTACGAGATGGCAGTAAGCGCAATACCGCACCAGATTGCACCGATATACGAGAAAGTTTTCTTGTAGCGGAACGAGAAGATTGCACGTGTTACGAACATCACAATCATACCCACCGTAAATGAAATCACCACCGAGAGCAGAATCCCCGATATAATACTCAGTGCTTTGGAACTATTAATGTATGACGATAGAGTAGCGGCAACATCAGGTGCAGCACTCCACATAGTCACTAGTGCCACAGCTACTGCCGAACCAAGGAGTTCGAATACCAGCGAAACGGTAGTAGAGGTTGGTAGACCAAAGGTGTTGAAAGTGTCAAGAAGGATAACGTCGGTAAACATTACTGCGAGGAATATCATCATCACAGAGTGGAAATCGAACTGCCCAGGGAAGAAAATCCCACTTCGAGCAACCTCCATCATACCGCTTGAGAAGACCGAGCCTAGCAGAATACCCACCGAAGCCACTGTCATAATCACCCATCTCGGAGCTGCCTTGCTACCAATGGCAGAGTTCAAGAAGTTCACGGCATCGTTTGATACCCCTACAATCAAGTCAGACACTGCCAGTGCCGCCAGAATTGCAATAATCACGTAATAAATCGGATCCATAGAAAATTTAGTTAGTTGTTGTTATTAGTTGTTTTATTTTAAGTTGCTAGAGTAATGAGAGGGTCTTTCGAATGATGTCCTCAACGGATAGTTCAGGCTCTGCGCTGAGCACCTTTTTAATAACCTTCTGGGTAGCCATTCTACTGAAACCAAGAACAAGGAGTGCTTCGAGAGCCTCGCTTGCTTTAGTGTCGTTGGATTCAATAGTTCCAGTAATAGAGGCAACCTCATCTGGGCTGTATCCCAGTGATAGAACCTTGTCACGGAGCTTAACTATTATCACCTCAGCAGTCTTAGCTCCGATGCCCTTAACCTTTGTGAGCATCGCAACATTGCCTGTGCTGATAATCGTTACCAATTCCTCGGGAGTATGTGAAGAAAGCATAATTCTGGCAGTTCCACCACCAATGCCACTCACCGAAATAAGTAGCCTAAAGAGTGCCCTTTCCATCTGGCTGTAGAAGCCAAAAAGAGTGGCTGCACCGTCCTGTACAGTGTAGAGATGAGTGTAGAGTTTGGCTTGCGCCTGACCCTTCAATAAATCATTGGTTGTCAGCGATATAGACAAGTTGTAGCCAACCCCAGCAGCCTCTATGATTGCAGTGGTCGGACTAAGTGATACTAATTCCCCCTTTATGTATTCGTACATCTCTGTAGTTGTGTGATGTGTATTAATTTTTCAAAAAAAAGTTTTCTATTTTGGTGCGAAATTATAAAATTTTTTGCATCTTTGCCAATGTAAATGAAAATAAAATAAATTGTTACAATTTCTTAACCTAAAAAAACAACTATGAAACTTAAAAATCTAATCCTAATTTCGGCGATTATTTCGTCATCTTTTGCCTTTGTTTCTTGCAATAATGCAGCCACATCGGCAAGCAATGAATCACAAGCAGTTAGTGTTGACTCATCTGCTACAAAATATTCGGGCGAGATTGCTTATGTTAGAATGGACTCACTTATGAGCAGCTATGGTCTGTATATCGACAAGAGTGCGGAGTTTACCAAAAAACAAGAAAAAGCACAAAAAGAGCTTGAAAGCAAAATGCGTTCACTAGAGGCTCAAGTCAACGATTTCCAAGAAAAGGCACAAAAGGGACTAATCACTACTTATCAGGCTCGCACCAAACAAGAAGAACTTCAAAAGAAAGAACAACAAATCTACACTTATCGTGACCAAGTTCTTGCTGAACTTTCTGGCGAAGAGGCTGTTATTTCTGCTGAAATCTCGGAAGCTATTATGAGCTATCTTAAGGAGTACAACCAGGCGAAAAGATACTCGATGATTCTTCAGTCTATGGCTGGTAACCCAGTTATTTTGGCTGACCCTGCACTTGATATTACTGCTGAGGTTCTCTCTGGACTTAATGCTCGTTACGAATCTTCACTTAAGTAGTCAAGATGATAAATATTTTTGACGACAACCGTATAGTTATGACCCTCGACGCTGGGGGTACTAACTTCGTCTTTACTGCTATTCGAGCTGGCAAGGAAATTATTGAACCCTTTACTCTTCCTTCGGCAGCCTCGAATTTGGAGCTTTGCTTAACTAATCTGCGCACTGGCTTTCACGCTGTTCGCTCTAAGCTAAGTGAAGCACCCGTTGCTATTAGCTTTGCTTTCCCTGGCCCTACGGATTATTCACGTGGGATAGCGGGGGATTTGGGCAATCTGCCTGCCTTTAGGGGTGGTGTGGCTATCGGCCCAATGCTCAGCGAAGAGTTTGGCATTCCAGTATTTATGAACAATGACGGTGATCTGTATGCTTATGGTGAAGCTATTGCAGGTTTCTTGCCTTATATTAACGAAAGGTTAGAGAGTGCAGGCTCGCCTAAACGCTTCAAAAATCTGGTGGGTTTTACCCTCGGAACTGGCTTTGGTGGGGGGATTGTTAGCAATGGTAATTTGTACCTTGGTGATAATTCTGCTGCTAGCGAGGTGTGGCTGCTTTCGCAAAAGTATAACCCTGAACGTAACATAGAAGAAGATATTTCTATTCGTGCGGTCAAGAGGGTTTATTGCGAACTTACGGGCACTGATTTCGAGAATTCGCCTACACCAAAGGATATTTATGATATTGGAGTAGGTATGAAAGAGGGGGATGCTGAGGCAGCCAAGGAGGCATTCCGCAGAATGGGGCGTGCTCTGGGCGATGCACTGTGTAATGTGCTCACTATTGTGGATGGTGTGGCAGTTATTGGTGGTGGAGTATCTGGTGCGAGGAGTCTGTTTGTTCCAGCGATGTTGGAGGAGATGCGCTCTAAATTCACTTCGGCTACGGGAGTGGAGTATCCACGTTTGGCGCAAAAGGTCTTTAATCTTGATGATGAGGGTGAGATTGCTGAGTTCTGCCACGGTGATGTGCGTGAGGTAGCAGTCCCTGGCTCTGAGCTAAGAGTTAAGTATGACCCGATGCCAAGAGTTGGGGTTGGATTCTCGCAAATTGGCACTAGCAGAGCTATCTCTATTGGGGCTTATGCCTATGCATTGAGTCAACTAAAATAGAGTGTAGAGTGGACGAGGATAATTTAAAGAATAAGGATGGGGTGCGAGATATGTTTGAGCAGATTGCACCCCGTTATGATTTGCTAAATAGATTGCTTTCCTTTGGGATTGACCGAGGGTGGAGAAAAAAGCTATCACGAATGTTGGTGGCTCAGTTATTGGGTAGGTCACGCACCAAGGCTAATAGGGTGTTGGATGTGGCTACTGGAACTGCCGACTTGATTGTGGCTATTGAGAAGGAAGCAACCAAAAAAAGACTTGAAAATAGAGAATATACTGGTATTGATATTACCCAAGGTATGGTCGAAATTGGTCGTGAAAAGCTTAAAAAAAGAGGCTTGTCGGCTGAGCTGAAGGTGGCAGATGCTATGAATCTTCCCTTTGGCGATGATCGTTTTGCAGCGGTGAGTTGTGCTTTTGGTGTTAGGAATTTCCCTGATGCAAGGCGTGGAGTCAGCGAGATGTATAGGGTGTTGTGTAGCGGTGGAGGAGTCTATATACTAGAGTACTCTCCAAGTGAGGTTAAGGGGCTTTGGGGAGCGATATTTAGGTTCTACTTTAAGAGAGTGTTGCCAACCATTGGAGGATGGGTGTCGGGTAGCAAGGCGGCTTATGAGTATTTGCCTGCTTCGGTCGATGATTTCCTCTCGGCAAATGAGTTTAAGGAGGTGCTTCGCTCCGAGGGCTTTACAGATGTCGAGGTAAGGCAGTTAATGGGGGGAGTCGTTACTTTATATAGTGCAATAAAAAACTAAAGGGGACTTCTAAAAATTGACCCCACTAAAATTTAACAAATAAAAAATGGATATTTTATAGATAGTTTTGATGCCTTTGGGCGATATTTTGGTTGATTTTTCACCTTTTTTTGGTCAAATAGCCCGCTATTAGACCAAAAATGCGGCAAAAACTCACCACAAAATCTCATCCCAAATCCACCAAATCAATTTTTAGAAGTCCCCTAAAAGGGACTTCTAAAAACTGACCCCAAAGAATATAAACTAAACTAAAATAAAATGGACTGACAAATCAGTTTTAGAAGTCCCCTAGAAATGAAACGAATTATTTTACTTTTACTGATAATGGTTAGCGTGAGTGCTGCCTCTGCACAACAGTGGGGAGGTGGCATTGCCGTTAGGATGGACGACAGTGCAAAGGCGGCCGTAGAGTCTGTTAACATCAATAAACTTAATGAAGTTACAGGCTATAGAGTCTGTATCTTTATGGATAATGGGCAGAGTGCACGTGAGAATGCCAATAAAGCACTAAAAAAGTTCAATGAAAATTTTTCGGGTGCTAAGGCTGAGGTGGTCTACGAAAATCCATTCTTTAAGGTATATGTCGGAAGGTTTATTACTCGTAACGAGGCGTATGGGTTGCTCGGAAAGGTTAGTGCGCTCTATCCACGCTCGGTAATCTCGGCAGAGACTTTCGATATTGCTCTCTTTGAGGATGTTATGACTATCGAGGATGTCGATGCACACTCCTTTGACGAACCTCAAGAGCCAGAGGATAAAGTGCAATTATAAACTTTCGCTACTGTAAAATGCAACAAGCAAAGAGTCTATTGGTAGAGTGGTTGAGTGCTCTGGGTGAGCTGATTTTTGTTAGTCAGTGCGCTTGTTGTGGCGAGGAACTGCTAGATGGGGAGCATACAATGTGCCTGAATTGCAGATACGATATGCCGCTTACGGGATACTATAACCGCAAAACTAATCACGTCGTTGAGCTATTTGCTGGTAGGGTGAATTTCAAAGAGGCGTCGGCACTGATGTTCTTTAAGCAAAAGACTGGCTACCAAACGATGATTCACCGAATGAAGTATAGCGGTAGGGATGATATAGCTTATGCACTGGGCGAAACTTATGGTGCGCTGCTCTCTAAGAGCGAGCTGTACGGTGGGGTAGAGTGCGTTGTGGCAGTGCCTCTGCACTGGACAAAGTTCTTCAAGAGGGGGTATAACCAGTCAGCGGAGTTTGCTCGTGGTGTTGCAAATAGTATGGGCGTTGAGTTGGTCGAGGGTGCACTTAGGCGCAAACGTCGCACCAGAACACAAGCCAGACTGAAAGATAATCAAAAACGTTCTAAAAATGTAGAGGGTGCTTTTTCTCTACGCAATAAAGAAAAAATTGAGGGTCGAGGGGTACTGCTCCTTGACGATGTGATAACAACAGGCTCAACATTGGAGTCGTGTGCAGATAGTATTAATAAAGCACTGCCAGATACACCGCTCTATTTGGGGGCAATCGCAGTGGTAAGTAGAAATGAATAACAATGTTTAGCGAAAAGAAATTACCAGAAAAAACAATCGAAAGGCTATCGAGCTATAGGCGTGCAGTACTTGGGCTTACCTCGGATGGTCTGACACATATCTATTCTCACCAGCTTGCCCAAGTGCTTGGGCTTACGGCAGTGCAGGTGCGTCGTGACTTGATGCTCATTGGCTTCTCGTCCTCGGCAAGGCGTGGCTACGATATTAAGAAGTTGGTGCGCTATATCTCAGCTATTATTGATGCTAAGAGTATGCCAAGAGTGGCGTTCGTTGGGATGGGGAATCTTGCAAAGGCTATATTCCATTATTTTAATGGACGAGATATGAGCAGCATTATGATTGCAGCGTCGTTTGATAGCGATCTCAATAAAATTGGTACTAAGTTTAATGGTGTGGAGTGTTATGATATTGCTGACTTCGAGGATGTTATAAGGCGTGAACGCATCGAGATTGTAATACTTAGCTGCCCTAGCGAGGCTGCGCTTTCGCTTCAAGGGGCAATAGAGAGTTCTCAGATACGTGGGGTGCTGAACTTTACCAGCGCATCACTAAAATTCCAAAGGGAGCTTTATGTAGAGAATTACGATATGCTTACGCTCTTTGAAAAGGTGGTCTATTTCTCAAAGTAATACCATTGCAGGATGAATGTATATTATGGATTTGAGCATTGTTTCGAGCGTGGGGCTGTAATTACTGTGGGTTCGTTCGATGGGGTGCATAGCGGTCATAGAAGGCTTATTGCGCTGCTGAATAGGGAGGCTCACACGACGGGGCGTGATGCAGTTGTAGTGACCTTCGAGCCTCATCCACGGCAGGTCTTAAGGGGTGATAATAGGTTGCTTTGTACCATTGAGGAGAAGCTTTTGTTACTAGAAGAGGCTGGTGCACAGAATGTTGTTGTGGTGGAGTTTACACGAGAGTTTGCAGCCATTAGCGGCGATGTCTTTGCTCAGGAACTCTTGAAAAAGAGGCTTGGGGGCGAGGTTATATTTGTGGGCGAGGGGCATAGTTTTGGTCGAGATAAGGGGGGTAGTGTAGAGGTGCTCAGGGAGTGTGGCTTTACGGTGATGGATATTGAGCGGTTCGACCTTATTAGCTCTACTAAGGTGCGTGAGGCAATAGATGCTGGAGATATGGAGCTTGCTACGGAACTTCTGGGTGCACCCTATTTGGTGGTTACCCCAATTAGCAATAAGACTAAACTAATGCCCGTGAAAGGGTGTTATAGGTGTAGTGTAGGTGGTGTGGAGGGGGTGCTTAGCGTTGCTGAAATTAGTTCAATGGAATCTAAATATATTATTAGAGTATTTGGTTTAAGCTAAAATACAGAAAAATAGCGATTTTCTACAAAAAAAGTGCGAGTTAGGCAATGTTGAATGCAATTTTTCTTTATTTTTTTTTCTATGGTATAATTAATTGAT
>JAWXTM010000047.1:0-15233 GCA_044433505.1 Rikenellaceae bacterium | reverse complement strand
CCCCAGAGGGAGCACATTATAGTAAGGAACACTAGTCATTAATTGGCTAGTGTTTTTTTATGTTAGAGGGGATATATTTTTAGCTTGTATTATAACAGACTAAAATGATTAAAGTTTTTTGGTTCTTTTGTTCACAAAAGAACGATGGTATCAGTCCGCTAGAGCAATGAGCAAGGCGGATGCCTTGCCTAAAAATCAAAGACAAAAATCTTTCGGTTGTAAAACCGAAAGCTAGCACAAACTCCAATAAAAATCTTTTGGGGGTTTGGAGGAACGACAAACAAAAAATCGAAGATTTTTTTCCAAACCCCCAAAGCTATTGCCCTGTTGTGGTGCTTTAGTTTGAGCTTGTAGTATAACAGACTAAATAATGAAAGTTTTTTGGTTCTTTTGTTCACAAAAGAACGATGGTATCAGTCCGCTAGAGCAATAGCAAGGCGGATGCCTTGCCTAAAAATCAAAGACAAAAATCTTTCGGTTGCAAAACCGAAAGCTAGCACAAACTCCAATAAAAGTTTTTTGGGGGTTTGGAGGAACGACAAACAAAAAAAATCGAAGATTTTTTTCCAAACCCCCAAAGCTATTGCCCTATTGTACTGCTCTAGCTTAGGGGACTGTCCGTCCCCTAAAACCCCTGAGATACTT
Organism: Rikenellaceae bacterium; assembly: GCA_044433505.1. GTDB lineage: Bacteria > Bacteroidota > Bacteroidia > Bacteroidales > Rikenellaceae > Mucinivorans. The sequence continues at coordinate 14,588 of JAWXTM010000047.1, read as the reverse complement.
ATCTGTTAGCCAAAAAGCCACCAAAAAGCTTTTGAAGCGTGAACAAAGCAGTGAATTTCTAAAAAGTTCTGATTCCTAGGGGAAAAGGTGAGAATTGCCACAGTGCTTTTTTTGACATTACTATAGCTTAGTTATTTGAAGCCATTTCTATTTCAGCTCTAACAAAAAAAACACGCAATTCTCCCTATTTCTTTTCCTCCCCTAGGAATCACAACTTAAGAAATTCTACCGCTCTATTCAGGGCTTCGTTTTTTAGTTTGTTCTAAACAGTTTCGAGTGACGTGTCTTTGTCTTTGTCTTTGTCTAGGATAAGTTATGACCTTGATTTGCTAGTCCTAGTTAGTTTCTCTAGTTCAGGAGCTTTTAGCCCTGTCCCCCAAAAGCAATGCATTTTTAATTTGTATTGTTAGAAATAAATATTAACTTTGTGGAAAATAATTCACTAAAAAACAGTATATAATGAAAAGAAAACTATTATTTATCCTGCCATTATTTATGGTATTCCTTGCCGTACAGACCTCAAATGCGCAACAAATGTACGACGGAGCTTATTTCTCAACCCAAACAGCTGACGATAATTGGATTATCCAGCCTATGGATATTGACTTCGATGGTGAGGTCGCTAACTTTATCCTTCCTAATGGCGACAACCTTCAAGCCTATTTGATGATTGTTTCGATGGCAGAAGTTGCTGATTTGGATGCTGCGGAACGCTTTATGGAAAGCCAAATTGAAAGCTATGACTTCCTTCAGGCTGCTGAGCGTGGCGCAATCGTTGAATCAGATTTTTTAGATCTACCTTCTATCACTATGGAGTTTAAGACTACTATTAATGGTGCGAAATTTGAGGGTGATCTTGCTGCAATCGTTGTAAACGAAGTGATGTATTTCTTTATGCTCTACTGTGATCCTAGTTACGACGGTAGCGGCTATATTCCACTCCTTGCAAACTTTGAAGTAAAATAAATAACACCTTACTCTTGATAACTAGAGAGGTTGACTACTAATGATATAGTGGTCAACCTCTCTGCTTTTAAGGGGGTGGGGCATCTTCTCTACCCTCCAATTATGCGCTACTCTGGGTGAGTGATATTGTACTTTTGGTTTTCGGCAACGTACTGCGATAAAATGCGCACAAAGTTACGCTTACCATTATCTATAAACTCAACGGATATTGACTTATAGTACATCTTTGCACGTGTCTGTTCGCTTATTTTTCTTGATAGAATTAGCTTAACTGCATCCTTCTCGGTCATAATAATAGCAGTGTTTTCGGGAGCTTTTTCTAGCGCAGCCTCGACCTTAGCAATATCACTCATCCTATATGTATGGTGGTCTGCAAAGGCAAACTTGTCAATAAGCTGATAATCTCTAGCCATATTTTCGAAGAAGCTAGTTGGATTTGCAATCGAGGAGATTGCAATAACAGGGCTTTTCTTCTTCAGAGGAGTATCACCTGACAATTCGGAAAAGAGAGGTAGAGCCTCGCTAGCTACCATTTTGGTGAAGTAAAGACTTTGATATGGCATCAATTCAATGTGTTTAAGCATTATGCGGCAATCAATCGGGCGCATACTATCTGGGCACTTTGTCACCACAAACATATGCGCACGGTGAAGCGAGCGTTTTGAATCACGTAGCCTGCCCAGTGGTAGCATCTTATCAACGTAGTAAGGATTGTTAAAGTCTACCAGCACAATATTTACCCACGCTTCGACTTTTCGATGTTGGAAAGCATCATCCAAAATTATTAGATTAATTTCGGGGTGATGTTCTCGGAGTCTACGTATCCCTTCAGTTCTCTTCTCGCACACGGCTAGGGGAATAGAGGGAAATTTTAGTTTTATTTGCTTAGGTTCGTCGCCAATGCGCCTATACGACATATCTGGTTGAGCGAGTATAAACCCTTTTGTTTTGCGTTTGTAGCCACGTGATAGTACGGCAACGTTGTAGTATGAGCTTAGCAGTTGAACTAGGTGTTCGGTCATAGGAGTTTTCCCCGTTCCCCCTACAGTTATGTTGCCTACGCACACGATAGGAATATCAAATTCCTCGCTCTTTTTTATTCCCCAGTCAAAGAGCATGTTGTGTATGGACACACCCATCGAATAGAGCCACGATAGTGGAGTAGTAACTATATCTCTTAATAAACCCACGTATTTTTAGTATTCAATTTCAATGTTTAACGGTATTCTAGCTTGTACTTTGCGGTCATTTTGTTTGATTGTTTCCACAATCTTGCTCATATCCTGTGGCATCAGCGAAGGTGAAAAGGCTTTAATCATAGCCGAAGCAGAGCTACTGAGTAGTTCCATAAGCAGGTTTTTGTCACTCTTTTTGGTGTGTACTCTGTAGTTATTTTCTATGCCAGCCTCACGTGCAGCCAGTTCGATAGCACAGCCCAAAGTGCCCAGTTTATCAACGAGTCCATTTTCGAGAGCTTGTAGACCGCTCCACACTCTACCCTGACCGATTGAATCCACGGCACCAGTGGTCATACCACGTCCTTGGCTAACTTTATCGAGGAATTTGCCGTATATTGTGTTAACATTCTCTTGTAGTCGTGCACGTTCCAGCGTGCTTAGAGGGCGTACCATTGAACCCATATCGGCATAAGGGTTTGTGGTGACTCCGTCGAAGTTTAGCCCTAGAATATCCTCTGCGCCTTTACTAGCATTAAAGGTCATACCAAAGACCCCAATGCTACCAGTAAGGGTTAGCGGAGAGGCTACGATTTTGGTAGCAGGGGCAGAGATCCAGTATCCGCCCGATGCAGCGTAGTTACCCATCGACACTACCAGTGGTTTTTCTGCGGCAGCGAGTTCAACTTCACGCCAAATCACATCCGATGCCAGTGCGCTTCCCCCAGGGCTATTAACCCTAAGTACAATAGCTTTAACCTTGTCATCTTTACGAGCCTTTTTGATCTTATTAGCCATTGTAGTGCCAATAATTCCGTCGCTACCAGTGTCAGCTATCTCGCCACTAGCATAGATAACCTCCACAAGATTATCGCCACCCACATTATAACTATTGCTAGCCATTGCATAGGTGTTGAGCGAGATGAATTTCAGTTTTTCGTCGCCAACTCTCTTTTCCATCCACTCTTCGACTTGATCAGAATAGAGTATCTGGTCAACCAATCCAGCCTCTTTAGCACCCTCGGCATTAAATGCGCTAAGGTTATTGGCAACTGCGTTTAGGCTCTCTGTGCTTACGCCCCTAGCCTCTGCAATCTGCGAGGTGATATAACCCCAGTTTGAGTCGATAATGCTTTGTAGTTGTTCTTTATTTTCGCTACTCATTTTAGTGAGCATAAATGGCTCAACTGCGCCTTTGAACTTGCCGTAGCGAATAATTTCAGCCTCGATGCCTAGTTTTTTGAGTGTATTGGTGTAGAATGTAGAGCTAGCGGACATCCCCATCCACGAAACGCCACCCATTGGATTAACAAACACCTCTTGTGCCACGCTACAGAGATAGAGCGCACCTTGCGAGTAGTTTTCGCCATAAGATACCACAAACTTATCGGGAGCCTCTTTTTTGAATTGTTCGAGTGCACAGCGCAGTTCATAGAGCATTGTGCTAGAGTTTGCCATCATCAGCGGAACTTTGATATACACGCCTTTGATTTTAGGGTCGATGGCAGCTTTTTCTAGTGCCATTAGCGTATTAGAAAGTGTGCTAGGAGGGGTGAATTTAAAGGTCGAGAAGTCTAGGTAATCGCTAGGGTTTTCGCTAAGTTCTTCGACGATTTGTTTCGATAGGTCAATGGTTAGCACTGAGTTGCTTTTGACTATTTGCTCAGAGCCACTCTCCAAGCCTGAAACCACCCCAGCTATTGAAAATATAACCGAAATAAGCACTACAAAGGATAGGACAAAACTCACCAATGAACTAAAAAGTATTGCCAAAAAGCAGGCCCAAAATGTTTTCCAGAAACTCATAGCTACAGACTTTAAATAAAAATTTTGGTAAATTTAAGTATTTTTTTTAACTTTCGAAAGGTTTAATAACAAAAATAATATTTTTCGTTTGATTATGGAGTCAGTCAATAGAGTTTTGTTGCAGGGGTATTTAGGTGCTGACCCTGAGGTTAGGGTACTTGAGAGCGGTGTTAAGGTGGCGCAGTTTCGCCTTGCTACCAACGAGAATTACTTTGATAAACAGGGTAATAAATGTGAGCATACACAGTGGCATCACTTGGTGGCGTGGAGGGCTGTGGCGGACTATGTCCACCGCAATTTTGTTAAGGGTTCACCCGTTCGTGTAGAAGGAAAAATCCGCAGCCGCACCCACACCGATAGACACACCAAAGCCAATGAAACTATCTACGAAATTGTGGTAAATAGTGCTCAACTTATTGTAGATAATTCTATTTTCGCAACAGAAGCAGAGAATCCCCACCAATCACGCACCTCTGAACCCTCTTTTGATATTGAGCCAGCTCCTGTGTCTGGTGACAATCTTCCCTTTTAGGAATCTCTATTGCGGGGGCAGGAATGCCGATAATCTCAGGTAAGTCGTAGTACTCGCTAAGTGGTTTTTGGGCAGTGAAAATCCGTACCTCGTCCCATAAATCAGCCTTTAGAAAACTCTCTAGAAGTTGCGCTCCACCCTCAATGATTACGCTCAGGATATTCTCTTGTTTCAGGCACTCTAGAATAGAGCGTGGAGAGAAATCATTTTCCTTCACTACAATAGTCTTTGCATTTGGAAATGATGCATTTTGTGCAGTGATGACTAGCGTGCTAGCCTCGCCATTGAATAGGTTCAGCTCATTGGAAATAACTCCATTACGGCTAATTATCACTCGCTTGGGATTGCGCCCCACTGCCTCTCGTACCGTCAGCGAGGGGTTGTCCTTTTCGGCAGTTACACGCCCTACTATAATAGCATCCTCCTCGGTGCGCCACGTGTGAACAAGTGCTTTAGATTCTGGGGATGTAAACCACGCTGCTGGGGTGTTTGGGCTTCGCTGAATATCAATAAAGCCATCTTTGGATTGTGCCCATTTGAGTATCACGAAGGGTCTATTTTTTGTGTGAGCAGTAAAGAATCTGCGGTTAACCTCACAGCAGAGTTCCTGCTCAATGCCCACTTCCACTTCGATGCCATTTTCTTGTAGTATCTGCACACCCTTGCCAGCCACCTTTGCAAAGGGGTCGAGAGTGCCAATAACCACCCTTGGGATACCTGCTTCGATGATTTTTTTTGTGCAGGGAGGGGTCTTGCCGTAGTGGCAGCACGGCTCTAGGGTAACATAAATTGTAGAGTCCTTCAGTTCACTTTTATCCACTACGGCATCAATAGCATTAACCTCGGCGTGAGCCTCGCCAGCCTTGTGGTGGTAGCCCTCGCCAATAATCTTGCCACTGGCATTTACCACAACTGCTCCCACCATAGGGTTTGGCGAGGTCTCTCCAAGTGCCATTTGTGCTAGGGTTGCCGCACGGCGCATATATCTTACTCTGTCTTGCATTCTTTCAAGGGGACTTCTAAAAACTGATTTGTATGATTTTGGGATGAGATTTTGAGTTAATTTTTTGCCGCATTTATGGTCTAATAGCGGGCTATTCGACCATAAAAAGGTGAAAAAGTAACCAAAATATCGCCCAAAGGCATACAAAACCTTTCTTATCTATCCATTTTATTTAATTATTATTCTACTCTTTATTTTTTTTGGGTCAGTTTTTAGAAGTCCCCTTAATTTTTATTGCAAAAATACTATCTTTGTACGATAAATAAAAATTTTAATGACAGATAATACTTTTTTTACGGAGCTTGAGGGGGTGTACGGCAGTGGTGAGGCGACCTCGATACTTGGGCTACTACGAGATAGTGGGGTGGAGCTAAGTGATACGGTAAGGCGTAGGCTACTTAGCTGTGAACCAGTGCAGTATATTATTGGCGAGGCGCACTTTGCAGGGCGTGAATTCTTGGTTGATTCCTCTACTTTGATACCTCGTGGCGAAACTGAAGAGCTGACACGGTTGGTTGAAAAAAAGTTAGGTAAAAATTTTTCTGGAACACTCTGCGATATTGGTACTGGTAGCGGTATTATTGCTGTTACTTTGGCTCTGGGGCTACCTCTGGCAAGGGTTACGGCTGTGGATATAAGTTCCTCTGCGCTGTGTGTTGCAAGCCGCAATGCCGAAAGGTTTTCTGCTGTGGTGGATTTCAAGCAGTGCGATGTGTTGGAGATTGACGAGTTGCCCTTCGATGTGGTGGTGAGCAATCCGCCCTATGTCAGGGATAGCGAAAGGGAGATGATGCACTCCAATGTTCTGGACTTTGAACCCTACACGGCTCTCTTTGTAAGGGATAGCGATCCGTTGATATTCTACCGTGAGATACTCAAAAAATCTAGGGGTGAGGTCTTTTTTGAGATTAACCAATACCTTGGTGATGAGTTGGTTGGGCTATGCAGGGAGCTGGGCTATGACTATGCTGAAATTTATAATGATATACACGATAATCCACGCCTATGCCACGCCAAGAGAGTTCTAAAGTAAAGACCCCAGAGAAGGCTCTAGAGACTCTGGAGTGGTTATGCTCGAAGATGGAGCGGTGTGTGCAGGATGCACGTCGTTCGCTCTATAGGTGGGGCGTTGTGGACAGAGCAGTGCAGGACTCAATAATCGAGAAGCTCACCCGTGATGGCTTTATTGATGAGCGCAGGTATGCAGCGGCTTATGTGCGTGATAAGGTTTTGAGTGGCAGGTGGGGAGAGTCTAAGATTCGCTATGGGTTGCGTGCCAAGGGGATTTTAGAGGCAGTTGTAGAGAGTGCTATTGCTGAGAATCTGGATAAAGCCTCACAGAGCGATAAGCTCTACAACGCAATATATTCGCACTACCAAAAAGAAAAGGGTAAAACAGTGGATAGTTACTCGCTCCGTGCAAAGCTCTTTCGTAGGGCTGCCTCACGTGGTTTTGAATTAGATGAAATAAATAGTACAATAAATAAAGTAATAAAGGATGAGGAATAGTTTTTTTTGTATATTGTTTTTGATGCTCTGTGGGTTGAGTAGTGCCCAAAATACAAAGTATCTTAAACCAGTTGATTTTTCGATACGCCTAGCAGGTAATATCGGGGAACTTCGTGGTGGGCACTTCCACTCGGGGCTTGATATAAAGGCACTAAAGGGGATGGGAAGCCCTATTATGGCAACTGCCGATGGGTATGTGTCACGCATTGGAATAAGCCCAACTGGGTATGGTAATGTGCTCTATGTGACCCACCCTACGGGCGAAACCTCTGTGTATGGTCACCTAGATAGGTTTAACGCAAAGATTGCCAGATGGGTAAAGGCTCAGCAATACGCCAAAAAATCATTTTCCGTTAATCTCTACCCACCCAAAGAACTCTTTACCGTTGAGGCAGGCGAGGTGATAGCCTACCTTGGTAATAGCGGTAGTTCGGGAGGTCCACACCTGCACTTCGAGATTCGTGATAAGGACAATAGACCCCTTAACCTTGCTAACATGCAAATCTTCGATATACCAGATTACACTGCCCCTGAGCTATTTAGCGTAACGCTCTATGAGATGGAACTGCAACAGGGCGTGCGCACCTTTACCCCAGTTGATACGGTGGTAGTAGAGCAGGGTGGCAAATTAGAACTTGAGACCTCTCGACCTTTTTATTTAGCCTATGAGGTGATTGACTATAAGTATGGCTCACCTAATACTATGGGGATCTACTCGCTCACTCAGAGCGTAGAGGGGGAAGTGAACTATAGCTTTACGCTGCCTTATGTCGACTTTGGTTTTTCGAAGTATGTGCAGACCTTCGGTGAATATTTTCAAAATAAGGGAACTCGCTACCACGTGATTCGTGCCTATCGCTCCGAAAATAACCAAATACCATTCTATAAGAATGTTCGCAATAGTGGACTTATAGATGCCCCTACTGATAGCCTTACAGTGCGTACTGAACTTAGTGACGATAATGGCAATAAAAGTGAATTTACAGTGGTTGTAAGAGCTGCGAAAGTGCCTTTTGAAATCGAACAGAGAAGGGGCGTTGCGCTTAGTTGGGATACGGACTTTAGTGGTGGAGATGATGCGCTGTTGGTTAGCATTGAAAAGGGTTCGCTCTATGACGATGCAGTGCTGAATTTCTCTACCACTGGCACTGAGCAATATATTATTGGGGATAGCAGAATACCGCTTCATAGGTCTATCAATGTGAGCGTGGCTACTACCCAAAACTCGCCAAGGCTCTATAGTCGTGCACTCTTTTATAATACCGCCACAAAGAGCGTCGCAAAGGCACAGTACAGCAAAGGTTGGTATAGCGCAAAGCTCTCTACCTTTGGACAGTACACCATAAAATATGATACTGTTGCACCAAAAATCACCCCTCAGCCCATAAAAGATGGCAAGGTGTACTTTAAGGTTACTGATAATTTGAGTGGAGTGAAGAGCTATTCGCTGCGTGATAATGGTAGCTGGGTGGTGCTTGGCTATGACCCAAAGAAGAGTATGATGTACTATGAGTATGAGAAGGGTACGGAGCAAACTCAGCACGAACTATCAATCACTGTGGAGGACTACTGCCTAAATTCCGTAACTGAAACGATAACTATTAAAGGGGACTTCTAAAAATTGACTCCACAACAATTTAACAAATAAAAATGGATGTAAAAAAATAGGTTTTGATGCCACCAGGGCGATATTTTGGTTGATTTTTCACCTTTTTTCGGTCGAATAGCCCGCTATTAGACCAAAAATGCGGCAAAAACTCACCTTCGAATCTCATCCCAAATTCACCAAATCAATTTTTAGAAGTCCCCTAAATATTAATGAAAAGACTTGAAATTTGTGCAAATTCTGCGCTCAGCTGCCTAGAGGCAGCAAAGGGAGGAGCGTATCGTGTGGAACTATGTGCTGGAATCCCAGAGGGAGGTACTACGCCCTCGCTTGGCGATGTGCTAACGGCTATGGAGATAACCAGAGAATATCCCCTGAAAATAAATGCTATAATCCGCCCACGGGGAGGGGATTTTCTCTACTCGCCTACCGAAGTGATGGCTATGGAGTATGATATTGAGAGCCTTGCTAGAGTTGGTGTCGATGGATTGGTGTGGGGGTGCTTGACTGCCGATGGGAGGGTGGATATGGAGCTAAATCGCTCTTTGATGCAAAGGGCAAAGGCTGTGAATGAGAGTATCTCGACGACCTTTCATAGGGCATTTGATATGACTCGTGACCCCTTTAGTGCGCTAGAAGATATAATAGAGCTTGGTTTTGATAGGATACTTACCTCAGCTCAGGCGGCAACAGCCATTGAGGGTATTGAGCTTATGAGAGAGTTGGTGGAGAGGGCAGCTGGGCGTATAATTATAATGCCAGGGTGTGGGGTCAATAGTGAGAATATAGAGGAGTTGGCACTGCGCACTAGGGCACAGGAGTTTCATCTTTCAGCACGCCATAGGGTAGGGAGTGGTATGGAGTATCGCAAGGAGGGGGTTTCGATGGGCGGCACGGTGACCATTGATGAGTATTCGGTAATGGTAACTTCTGCTCAGATAGTAAAAGATACCAAAAATTTACTACCTTTGTAGCCAAATAATATAATCAGGATGAATACTTATAAAGACATACCTATTGTCACTGAAATCCCAGATGACGAACTCAAAGCTTTTGATAAACTAATCAAAAAGTATAGGGGTGAGTATATAAGAAGCTCAAAACAGATAGTAGATAATGTTATTGAATCAAATATTGCACAGGTAGAGTCAAGCATTGAAAGAAAAAATGCTAGCGAAGCCATCTTGTTTTTAAGAGAGAGGTGTTGGGCTGAATTTCTCAAAGATGAGGTGTGTTTTAATTCGTTGATAATGCGAGATTTGCGCAAGATAGCAAAGACACCAGAAGTCATTCTTAATGATATCGTGGAGAAAGAGGTTTGGCATAGCGATAAAGAGGAATTGCTAAATACAGTTAAGGATGTTTGTGGAGAGTATGCTGGTCGTATATTTCCTTATATTTATAAGCTGTCTTTAAGCAATACTCAGTCTAGAAGAACAAGGGCTGGTAAGACTTTTGAAGAAATTATTTATTGGTTATACCAAAAGCTTAGCTACCCTTATGATTCTCAAAGTAAGGTAGGGCGTAAATTATTTGATAGTGTGGGTTTAGGAAAGAAAGTTGATAGCATATTGCCAGGTATTAAGAACTTTACTGAGCGAAGAAACAAAACTATTATTGGTACTATGAAAACATCTCTAAGAGAGAGGTGGCAGGAGGTTGCCGAGGAGATTCAAAGGACTAATGTTCCTGAGATTCATCTCTTGACCTGTGATGACAATATTCCAGAAAATAAGGCACTCGAAATTGCAAATCATAATATTACCATAGTGACATTTAGTTGGGTAGCTGATTCAGAAAGCCTAAAAAATATTATTAGTTTTGAGGAGTATTTCTTTACTGAAATACCAAATATATTGAGGTACTGGAATGAGTAGTAATGTGAGGATAATTGATCTTTTTGCAGGTATTGGTGGTATTAGGCGTGGTGTTGAAAATGCTGCTTCTAATATGCATTCGGTGGAGTGTGTTTTTACGAGTGAGTGGGATAAGTTTGCTCAACAGACCTACTCGGCTAATTATCCAGGAGAGGTTATTCACGGTGATATTACCTTGATTGAACCTAATACTATTCCTAACCACGATTTACTCTTGGCAGGTTTTCCGTGCCAACCCTTTTCGCAGGCTGGTTTGAAGAAAGGCTTTTCGGATACCCGTGGAACATTATTTTTTTATATTGAGGAAATATTAAAGGTAAAAAGACCTCAAGCCTTTTTGCTAGAGAATGTAAAGCAACTATTGACACACGATAAAGGTAATACACTAAAAACTATTATCGAACATTTACATAGTATTGGTTATACAAATGTTCAGTATAGGGTGCTTCGTGCTCGTGATTTTGGCTTGCCTCAAAACCGTGAACGTATCTATATTGTAGGTTTCTTGGATAATCAAGTAAACTTTGAGTTTCCAGAGCCTCCTATGTTAAAGACACGTGTAGGGGATATTTTGGAATCTGAGGTTGATAGTAAATATACAATCTCTGATAGATTGTGGCAGGGTCATAAACGACGCAAAGAGGCTAACAAACTTAATGGGAAAGGCTTTGGGTATAGTCTCTTTAATGAGGACTCTGAATATACAAATACTATATCGGCTAGGTATTACAAGGATGGCAGTGAAATATTAATAGCGCAAGTGGATAAAAACCCACGAAAGCTTACGCCACGTGAGGCTGCTAGGTTACAGGGTTTTCCAGATTCGTTTGTGATACCTGTTTCAGATAATCAAGCCTATAGGCAATTTGGCAATAGCGTGGCGATAAATGTTGTTGAGAGGGTAGCGGAGAAAATTCTGCAACACTTTTCTACAAAAAACATTAAATACGAGTCAAGGGTAAACCTTGCAATAAATAAAACAGAAAAAATATGTACGATTTAATAGTGATTGGTGCGGGAGCTGCTGGGCTTATGGCGGCTGGACGTGCTGCCGAAGAGGGAATCAAGGTGCTTGTTCTCGAAAAAATGGAAAAACCTGCACGTAAAATTAGAATTACGGGCAAGGGACGTTGCAACCTTACCAATACATCCTCTAACGATGAATTTATTAGCCATACCTACTCTGGTGAAGTGGATGGCGAAGTCTCAGCACACGAATTTATTGCCCCTGCATTGCGTAATTTCAATAACCACTCAACTATGCGCTTCTTCTCGAAGCTCGAACTCGATCTGACTGTCGAACGTGGCGGTAGAGTCTTCCCAACATCGGGCAAGGCGTGGGATGTGGCAAATACTCTGGAGTATTGGGCTAAGGATATGGGTGCAGTGGTGGAGTGTGATTCCCCTGCTAAGGCTATTCTAAAGGATGAAGAGGGGCGCACCTGTGGCGTTGAGCTGCAAAGTGGCGGCACTATTAAGTGTAAGACCGTGCTTATTGCAACGGGGGGAGCTAGCTATCCTCGTACTGGTAGCTCGGGCGATGGGTATATGTTGGCTAATGAGCTTGGGCACGAAATTATTCCGCTGACACCTGCGCTGATTCCTGTCGAAATTGACGAAGATATTAATGATTACCGTGGCTTGGTGCTCAAAAATGTAAATGCTAAATTGCTTGTCGATGGGCAAGTGACCCAGGAACGTTTCGGTGAGGCTGAGTTTACTGACAAGGCACTCGGTGGGGCTATCATTTTGAAACTCTCACGCTATATTGTAGAGGCAATTATTGCTGAGAAAAGAGTCGAAATTTCATTTGACCTGAAGACTGCTCTAAAGGTTAAGCAACTTGAATTCCGCTTGAAGCGTGATATTGAGGAACTGCCAGAAGATGCACCACTTAGTGCACTGCTTGATAGGCTTACCCCACGTGCACTGCACCATAAAATCGCCAATAATATTGGTATGAAGATGCGTGATTATGCAAGTAAGGTGGACGAGCAAAAGATTCCTCTACTGATTGAAACCCTTAAGGATTTGCGCTTTAATGTAACTGATTATCGTCCATTTGAGGAGGCTATCGTTACTTCGGGTGGCGTGAAGCTAAGTGAGGTTAATCCGCAGACTATGGGTTCGACTTTGGTTCGTGGGCTTTATTTTGCAGGCGAGGTGCTAGATATTGATGCTGAAACGGGGGGGTATAATATTCAACTTGCGCTCTCTACTGGTAGACTCGCTGGGCAGAGTGCCGCAACTGCTGTGCTAAGACGACAAATCTAATGACATACTCTCAGACTATTGAATTTCTATGTAGCCAGCTGCCTCAGTTCCAACGAATTGGGGCTGCTGCTTATAAGGCAGGGCTTGATACTACCATTGCTCTGGATAATCACTTTGGCAATCCGCACAAGAGCTATAAGACTGTGCACGTTGCAGGAACAAATGGCAAGGGTTCTACCTCGCAGATGATCTACGAAGCACTCCGAGCCGAGGGTTATAGTGTAGGGCTATATACCTCGCCCCACTTGGTGGACTTTAGGGAGCGTATGGTGGTTGATGGGGCTATGATTCCTAAGGAGTCGGTAGTGAGGTTTGTGGAGTCTATCGAGGGTTTGGTTGCAGAGCTTCGACCATCGTTTTTTGAGCTTACTGTGGCAATGGCATTTTGGTGGTTTAGGCAGATGGGCGTTGATTATGCAGTGGTGGAGGTTGGTATGGGAGGTAGGCTTGATTCCACTAATATCATTACCCCACAGGTTAGCGTGATTACTAATATTTCCTTTGACCATACTCAGTTTCTGGGCGATACTCTCCAGAAAATTGCGGCCGAAAAGGCAGGTATTATTAAGGCAGGTGTGCCAGTGGTTATTGGGGAGAGCTTGGATGAATATAATGATGTCTTTAGGGCTAAGGCTGATGAGATGGGTGCTGAGATATTTTTTGCAGACTGTGAGCCACGTGTGCCATATACCCCTGTAATGAAAGGTCTTTGTCAGGGGATGAATGCGCAGACGGCATATACTGCACTCAGGGTGTTGGGACTTAGCGACGAGGCTATTCGCACGGGTATTGAGTCGGCGGTAGTGCGTGGCAGGTGGCAAACTATTAGCGAAGAACCGCTTGTGGTATGTGACACTGGACATAACGAGGCTGGGGTGCGATTAGTTGCTCAGCAGCTCCAAGAATTGATGATGGAGCGTAATGGTCGTGCTAAGCTGTATATGGTGCTAGGAGTAGTATCTGATAAAGATGTGCAGGGTATGCTAGCTCTTTTGCCAAGCGATGCTCACTATATTGCGACACGTTCGTCTGTGGAGCGTGCAATGCCAGCCGAGGTGCTCTATGACCATATCAAAGAGTTTGGTTACAGCGTTGAGCTAAGCCGTAATGTAGAGCTTGCCCTAAAGCGAGCAAAGGAGCTAGCCACCATTCACGACGTTATCTTTGTTGGAGGTAGCACCTTTACCGTAGCAGATCTTCTTGCACTATAGAGTTTAGGGGAGTTCTAAAAACTGATTTATATGATTTTGGGATAAGATTTTTAATTATTTTTTTGCCGCCTTTGTGGGAGTATAGCGGGCTATATGACCACAAAAAGGTGAAAAAAGAATAAAAATATCGCCCAAAAGCATATAAAACCTAATTTTAGTTGCCCATAGTTTAGTTTAAAATTTTTAGTGGGGTCAGTTTTTAGAACTCCCCTTTAGTAAGTTACTACCATTGGGTAGCGGAAGTCGTATTCCTCTTGCAGCCCAGAAAGTACTGGGCTAGATGACGAAACCTTTATAGTTAGTGCATCGCAGAAATAGAACGCCTCAGTGCCTACTGTGCGAACACTTCGTGGTAGAGTTATTATTGTTAGTGATTCACAAAATGAAAAAGCTTCTATCCCAAGTGAAGTCGTGTTACTTGATAATGTAACCGACTTTAGAGCTTTACAACTGCTAAATGCGTTATCTTCGATTACAGTAACACCACTAGGAATTGTAATAGAGAGCAGTAAATAGTCGAGCCTTAAAAACGAGCAAATCCGATCTCAGTAATCTTACGAGATCGGATTTTTGCAATGATATAGCTAGAAACATTTAGCATATAGCTACAAATGTATAGCCACAAAAAA
>JAWXTM010000046.1:0-15383 GCA_044433505.1 Rikenellaceae bacterium | reverse complement strand
AGACAACAGTAGCAGATATAAAAGCAGGCACCTACCCAACCTCAGACTACTGGGAAATAACCGACGGAACAATCCCTGATAACGCATTTTACAGTAATGGTTCATCAACACTAAGTGTGGTCGACCGCCAAATCTCAATATACTGCCCTAACGCCACTTCGATTGGAGATAATGCTTTTCGTATGTGTAGCGACTTAGCGACAATAGATATCCCTGAAGCCACTACGATTGGAGATTATGCTTTTGAGAATTGCCTCAACATAACGGCAGTAGATCTCCCTGAAGCCACTTCGATTGGAGATAATGCTTTTTATGGTTGCAGCGACTTAGCGACAGTAGATCTCCCTAAAGCCACTAAGATTGGAGAAAATGCTTTTCTTGAGTGCAGTAGCTTAACTGCAGTATCAATTCCAAAAGTGACTTATGTGGATTATTCTGCATTTCGTGATTGCACTGGGCTTAAAACAATGACCATTGCTACTGAATCGCAAGTCACTTATTGGGGCACTTATGTATTTTCGGGTGTAACTACGACTAATATCGACCTGACGGTTGGCTCTCTCAATAGCGGTGTGGATGTCGATAATAAGACTTGGAAAGACTACACGTTTAATTCTATTACGGTTGATTTAATATAGCAGGGGGCTGCAGCTTTTAGCTGCCCCCCCCAAAAAAAATCACTAAAACTCTACAACTGTTATGCCAGCTCCGCCTAGCTCGACGTGCTCATCATAGGCACGGCTCACAGCAGGCTCGCTCCTTAGATAACGACGAATCTCCTCCTTAAGCGCACCCGTGCCCTTACCGTGCAAAATAGTCACCCGACGACTCCCCAGCACTATGGCATCATCCACAAAGCTCTGCACACGCTCCATCGCCTCATCAACCCTCAACCCTCGAACATCCAACTGCTGCGAAAAGGTCATCGCTCGCTCAATATTACTCGACGCAACCGACACAACACTCTTCGAGGTTTTGGGTACAATCTTACCCTCAGACTTCATACTAACCCTAAGCCTTCGTAGCTCCACCACCGAGGTCATATTGCCAAATGCCACGGTTGCCTTCTTGCCATTAATGGAAATCACCGTACCGACTACTCCAAGCCCATCGAGCTGAACAGTAGAGCCAACCTCCACCACCTTTACCTCCACTTTTTTGACCACTGGCGCTTCACTCTTCTTCTCTTCACGCTCCTTAGAACGCTTAGAGCGACGCTCCTCACGCTCCCTTAACTGCTTAATTTTCTTCTCGATAGACTCATCCACCACCTCTTTTTGCTCCACCTGTGAGCGAAACTCCTCGACCTTAGAGCGTGCCACCTTAGTACGCTCCCTTTCAGCCTGAGATTCCTTAATCTCACGAATAGTCTTCTCAATCACTGCCCCAGCCTCCTTAACAATCCGCTCTGCCTCACGCTTAGCATCCTTTATGAGTCGTGCACGCTCCTTTTTAATCTCCTCCAACTCACTCTCATACTCCCCTGCCATCTTCTCGGCACTCTTATTCGCTAGCCTAATATTCTGGCGTTTATTCTCCCAATAACGCTTATCACGGAGTGCATCACGCAGCTGTTTTTCGAGCGACATCTTATCCTCACCCACAATATCCGAAGCCACCTTTAGCACACTCTCTGAAAGCCCAATCTTGCGAGCAATCTCAAATGCATAGCTATTACCAGCCACGCCCATCTCCAGTCGATAGAGCGGTTTAATCCTCTGAGCATCAAAGGTCATAGCACCATTTTCGATACCACTATGCGACGCTGCAAAGTACTTCAAATTAGCGTAGTGCGTGGTAATTACCCCCACTACTTTTTTCTCAGTGAACTCAGTCAAAATAGCCTCTGCAATAGCACCCCCAACGCTCGGTTCTGTACCCCCTCCAAACTCATCTATAAGAACCAACGAACTCTCATCCGCCTCACGCAGCATCACCTTCATATTAGTTAGGTGTGACGAATAGGTAGACAGGTCATCATCTATGGACTGCTGGTCACCAATATCAATAAAAATCTTGCTAAAAATCCCCATCTCAGAGTTTTCGCTAACGGGTGGCAGCACGCCACACTGCAACATATACTGCAACAGCCCCACGGTCTTCAAACAAACCGACTTACCCCCTGCATTAGGCCCTGAGATTAGTAGTATTGGTTTCTGCGCCGTTAGTCGTATATCAAGGGGTATAAGCTCACTTGCACGCCCTTCGCTACGAAAAACCTTATCGAGAAGTGGATGGCGAGCATTCTTTAGCTCCACCTCCGCTTTATCAGTAAGTAACGGCAGCGCACCCCTTGACTGCTCTGCATAAAGTGCCTTTGCCAACAAGAAATCAACATAGCACAAAAACTCCCCAAGTTCGCCTAACTCCTCAATACGTGGACGCAAAAAGTTAGCAAAATCAATAAGTATCTTTACCACCTCGAACCTCTCGGCACTGTGCAACTCTCTAAGCTCATTATTTAGTTCAATAACTTCGAGTGGTTCGATATAAGCAGTACGCCCCGTTGCCGACTCATCGAAAACAAAGCCCTTTATCTTACGCTTATGCCCTGCCGCCACAGGAATCACTGCCCGACCATCACGTATAGAGAGCTGCGCATCACTATCCACATACCCATCGCTCTTGGCTTGAGTCATAATCTGTTGCAAACGTTTAGAGATTTGCCCACCCTTAGATGCCAACTCCCTGCGAATAGAGGCGAGTGCTGGCGAGGCATTATCCCTAACCTTACCAAACTTATCGACAATGCGACGTGCCTCGACACTAACCTCCTCACAACGCATCACCCCTAGAGCCATCTCACTAAGCAAAGGGTACTCCCCCACTCTTTTTTCGGCACAAAGGAAGCTCACCACGCTGCTAGCTAGTTCCACACCGCTAGAGAGCACATTCATCTCGCTAGCCTCCATATAGCCCCCCACTACTCTAACCTTACTAAGCAACGGTGCAAGATCAACATAACCCCTCCGCTCAAAATCACTGCCATCTACCGAACGTAGTAGGCTCACCATCTCGGCAACTTCTCCTGCACGCCTCTCTACAACAGAGAAGTTACTAGAGAATTCAATATTCTCTAGTAACTCACCCCCACCAAGGGTTTGCACCTTGGCAGCTATCTCGTCCAGAACACTCTGGAAGCCTATACGGCTTCTAAAATCACTTGGATATTCCCTCACTATCTAATTCTATTTATTTTTACCGCCAAAGACCGATACGTTGATATACTTCTTTGGATTAGCCTTCAAGTCTTCGAGCAGAACTGCTAGATTTTCAAGCGTTTCACTCATATTAGTATAGAGTGCCTCATCCTGCATCAGCTGACCAGCCGAGCCTGTTCCATTATTCAGGTTACGAAGCATAGTGCTCAGACCATTAAGCGAAGTGATTGCATTGAGCAAAAGCTGCGGAGTAGACTCACTAAGCGAACCCGTTACGCTCTCAATATTCTCTAAGCTTTCTGCCACGCTAGGCATCATCTCATTAAGCGAAGTGGTCAGGCTCTCGATATTGCTGATTGCACTCTTAATATTTGCACTCTCTGACGACACAACATTTTTAAGATCGGCGGTTAGCCCCTCAACATTGTTAAGCGTTGCCTTCAATGAGTTGACGCTATTATCATCAAATGCATTGTCAAGGTTTGAGGTAAGATTATTCAAATTCCTCATCACCCCATTAAGATTACCCATAAGTGTTGGCAAGTCAGCCATTAGGGTTGTCACCATATCTGGTTTGCGATTAGTCTTGATAGTGTCATTTGGCATTAGCATTCCAGTTGACTGACCCACCATCTCAATATCAACACTCTTAGTACCAAGAAGTGACGAGGTGATAGTCGCTGTTGCATTATTCTGCAGCTTATACTCCCCAAAGATATTCATAGTAAGGGTAACCTTACCTGCTTCAAGGTCAAGTGCCACCTTCTCTACTGTACCAATTTTAAAGCCACGTGTCATAACCGAAGCTGTATTCTCAATGCCGTCCGCATAGTCGTAAATCGCAGTTAGTTTGTAGTCACCCGAAAAGAGGTTCTTATTCTTTAGCCAATTTAGCCCAAGATAACCTACAATAAAGACTGTAGCTGTAAATAACCCAATGAGTAATTCCTTTGAAATTTTTCTTTTTTTCATAATTAAATATCTAATTTTTTCTCTGTTAATTCCTAATTTTTCTCTGTTAATTCTTTTGCTTTACTAACTGCCAAAGGTTTTCCATTATTGTCATAAGCCACAATAAAAGCATCCTTGACACGATTCTTTATTTTTTTAAGCAATATCTGTGCATCGCTATACATATACAGCTCCCCCACAGAGTACTTATAAACATCCTCCACTCTGCGCTCCTCAACCAGCATTACCAATGCTCCAAAATTTTCGCTAGTTAACTCCAACCTCTTCTTCGAAGACTTAATCTGAATAGCAAAGATAACCTTGCTACTTGTTCCTCGTCCCCCATAAATTGGCTCGTCATCACACTCATCTTCCGCCCCCTCGTAGTGCGCAGGCGCACCTGCTTTGCTACCCAAAAAACTTATCACTGCACTGGCAATAGCCTCCCCCATCTCTTTCGCACCCTTTGTGCTAGTCAAGTACTCACGCTCCTGAGCATTAGTAATAAAACCCACCTCAATGAGTACACTAGGCATAGCATTACGCCACAGCACCAAAAAACCTGCCTGCTTCACCCCCCTATTCTTACGCTTTGCAGTAGTAAAATTACTCTGCACCTGCTGCGCCACAGTGAGGCTCTGCTGCTGGTGACCATACTGCATCAAGGTAAACATAATATGCGATTCAGCACTAGTAGGGTCATACCCCTCATACTTCTGCTTAAAATCACTCTCCAACGAAATCACCCCATTCTCACGCATAGCCACCCCAAGGTTAGCATTATTTTTATCCACTCCCATCACAAAGGTCTCAGTGCCCGACGCACTCACCGAACTACTAGAGTTGGTATGCACCGACACAAAGAGATCCGCCTCACACTTATTGGCAATATCGCTTCGCCCACTAAGCTCCACAAAGGTATCATCCTTTCTGGTATATACAACCTCAATTCCGCTATTTTTTTCGAGAATCGCACCTGCCGCCTTAACAATCGCAAGATTAATATCCTTCTCCCTCGCCTTTGCAGCGACCGCCCCAGGATCCTTACCACCGTGCCCAGCATCAAGCACAACAACGTGTTTTTGCTGTGCAAATGCTACCTGAGAGCATAATAATAACGACAAAGTGACGTTAAAAATGAAAAATATACTTATTAATCTCAAAATTTTGATTATTTTTGCGCGCGTTAACGATTCAAAACCGTCTGCAAAATTAGATAATTTTTTTTAGAAAACAGTACAAATACTATTAAAAAAAGATATTACATAGTCGTTTTTTTACTGATGCCATTATTTTTTGGTGTTAGTGCAAATGGTGTGAGCGCGCAAAGTGCCTTCGCAGGGGATTCTAGTGCCCTTGTTAACATCGCTAGTGACTCAATCATACAGGAGGTTTTCAAGAGCGATACAACACAAGATGGTAAGGCGAACTACTCGGTAGACCTTGGTGATATTAATCCTGAAGAACTTTTTCAGATTCCCTCTAACCAAGCAACGTCCCCTCGCTCAATAGATGATATTGTAAGGGAATCCAACCCTGAGCTATTCTCTTTCGCTATGAAGACCACTGACGACTCGAACTTCTATATCGCCCCAGTGCAAGAGACTCTGGCGGAGAGTCGCACCCCTGCTACTAACTCCCACATCCAAGAGAAATCATTCCTCGATGCTCCTATCTTTATCGAATTCTCGGACTCGCTGATATATGTGCCTAACGACAAGAATGTCTTTATCCACCAAACTGGTAAGGTGACGTACCAAGACAAGGAACTCGCTTCGGACTATATGGCAATGAATACTGAGTCGAAGATTATCAAATCGACAGGCGTTATTACTGACACCACTTCGCAAAAGGTGACTCGTGTTACATTCCTTGATGGTGGGGCAAACTATATTATGGACTCTATGTACTATAATATGGATTCTGGCAAGGCACTTATCTATGGCGTGGATACCCAAGATGGTGAGGGTGTAATGTACGGCGGAACTGTCAAAAAAATGGCCGACAACGTTACCCATATGCACAAAGGACGCTACACTACTTGTGATGCAGACTGCCCTCACTTCTACCTGCAGATGTCCAAAGCAACGGTAGTACCGGGCAAACGTACCATCTTTGGACCCGCATACGTAGTATTTGAAGATGTGCCGACTCCCCTATTCCTACCTTTTGGATTCTTCCCTCAGCAAAGTAAACGCAACTCAGGGCTTATCTTCCCTGAAATCGGTGAGGAAAGCGTTAAGGGTTTTTATGCTCGTGACCTTGGTTACTACTTCGCACTAAATGACTACGTTGACCTTAAGCTAACGGGTAGTATCTATTCGCTGGGTTCGTGGGATCTTAGTGCTGCCAGCAACTACAAAGTTAGATACAAGTTCAGCGGTTCGGTCAGCATTGCCTATTCTAGCGACGTTATTGGCGATAAAAGCTCGCCTGACTACGTTGAATCCAGAGGTTTTAAGGTGCAATGGACGCACACACAAGACTCCAAATTTAGCCCAAGCTCATCGCTATCAGCTTCGGTAAACTTTACCTCGAACAGCTCATACAACAAATACAATGCTGACAACTTGACCGACTACCTATCGTCGAGTTCATCATCATCGGTGGCATACTCTAAGAGTTGGAGCGGCACTCCATTCTCGCTGAGTGCTAGTGCCAACTACTCTCAGAACTTTACTGACTCTACTGTATCGGTAGTACTGCCAAACTTCACCTTTAATGTTAGTAGCTTTGCACCTCTGAAACGCAAAAATGCTGTGGGTAAAGAACGCTGGTACGAGAAAATTACTATGACCTACAAAACTGAGTTCCAAAACAAGCTTAATAGCTACGACCAAGAGGAACTCTTTACAGAGCAAATGTTCAAAGACCTGCAAATGGGAGTACGCCATACTATCCCTATCTCTACATCGTTTAGCTTCGGGGGAGTCTTTAATCTAAGCCCTTCGATAAACTACGTTGAGAGATGGTACTTCGACCGTGTGAACCAAACGTGGGACCCTACTTCGGAAAGTATCGTAAAAGATACTACCTCGGGCTTCTACCGTGTCTACAACTATAATGTGGCACTGAGTATGAATACCAAGGTATATGGAACATACACTATTGGCAAGAACAAACCAACTATCTTTAGGCACGTTATGTCGCCTACGGTTAGTGTTAGTTGGGCACCTGACTTTGGTGACGAGAAGTTCGGGTTCTGGAAAACTGTACAAAATAGTACAGATGGTGGTACTACTACATACTCACCATACTCTTCGAGCATTTATGGTACTACATCCTCCTCGGCAACTGCCTCGGTGAGCTTCTCGGTGCAAAATACGCTAGAGGCTAAAGTACCGTCGGACAAGGATACCACAGGCTATCAGAAAATATCAATCATTGATGCACTCTCGCTGAGTGGTTCGTATAACTTCCTTGCGGACTCTATGAACCTCTCGACAATATCGGCATCACTACGCTTCCCAGTGCCATTTACCAATGGATACTCTATGCAGCTTAGTGCTACATTCGACCCATACTGTCTGAGCGAAAGTGGTACGAGATACAATAAATATGTCTTCGAAGAGGGTAAATTCCTACGCCTTACGGCTCTAAGCTTCTCGGCTAGTTATGGATTCAAGAGTAAAGCCGCCTCCAAGAGTTCCGATTCGAGGAGTGGACAGCCTGCCATCAACAACCCTAATAACCCTGCTGGAACGACCACTGCCGCTATGAAGCAAGAGGAGAATTACTACAATGACCTAGAAGAAATGGGAGAGTATGTATCGCCTCTGGCTCGTGCACAACTCGTGGCTGGGGAGTACTACGACTTCTCGATACCGTGGAGTCTGAACCTTAGCTACAACTTTAGCTACTCCAACACCACTGGTACGCCAAACCTCGTACAGACTATTGATGCGAGTGGTTCGGTGAACCTTACCGATAAATGGGCAATTAGTATGAGTTGCGGTTATGATATTGAAATGGGTGAGATTACCCCAGGTACTGTGCAGGTGACTCGTGACCTACACTGCTTCCAGATGAGCTTCTCGTGGGTGCCAACTGGTTTTAGGTCTGGGTGGAGCTTTACGCTTCAGGCTAAAAGCTCAATGCTTGCCGACCTGCTCAAATATGAAAAGAATAGCAGCTATCTTGATAACTACTACTACTAAAATTCTACTATTTAAATTATATGAAAAAACTTGCTTTAACTATGGCTCTTGTCGCTTCTCTTTCTGCTAATGCAGGTAACCCAAACCCTCTGTTGGATGGAAAATGGAATACTCTCTATGAAACTGCTCCTTTCAGCGAAATAAAAATCGAACACTACGTCCCTGCAATCACTCAACAAGTTGCCGATACTAAACAAGCTATCGGAGCTATTGTGATGCAACGCTCTGTGCCAACTTTTGAAAACACTGTGGTAGCTCTTGAAAAGAGCAATAGAGAACTGTCTCGCACCCTTGGTGTACTCTACAACCTTAACGCTGCGAACACCTCCCCTGAGCTTCAACAAGTAGTTGTGGAGGTAACTCCTATACTAACTGAAATGAGCAACGATATTTACCTCAACGAAATGCTCTTCGATAGAGTAAAACAAGTGTGGCAAAGACGTGAGGAGCTTAAACTCTCTACTGTTGACTCTATGCTGCTAAGCGACACCTACAAAGCCTTTGTGCGCTCGGGGGTAAACCTCAGCGAAGAGGACAAAGAAACCTACCGCAAGATTAGCCTCGAACTAGCTGAACTGAGCGTAAAGTTCGAACAAAATGAACTCGGCGGACTAAACAACTACTTTAGGCACTTCACCCGCAAAAGCGACCTAAAGGGACTCCCTAAAACTGCCATCGAAATGGCTAAGGAAGATGCCCAGAGCCGTGGACTAAAGGGGTATGTTATCACTCTGCAAGCACCATCCTACTACCCATTTATGAAGTATTGCCAGAATAGAGAACTCCGTGAGGAACTCTACCGTGCATCTGGCTCACTGTGCGGTGATGGCGGAGAGTTTGATAACCAAGAAAATGTTAAGAGGATTACTGCGCTTAGACTCCAACTCGCTCAACTCCTCGGCTTTGAAACATTCGCTGACTATGCCTTGGAAAATCGTATGGCAAGTGATGCTAAGACAGTAGCTGATTTCTTGCAAAACCTACTGGATAGAACCATTAAGTACGCAAAAGAGGATGTGGAGCTAATCACAGCTTATGCACAAAAAAATGGGCTAGAGGGTGAACTGATGCCGTGGGACTTTAGCTACTACAACGAAAAGTATGTGACCGAAACATTCAAGGTAAATGACAAAATGACCAGACCATACTTCCAGCTCGAAGATGCCGAGGCTGCTCTTTTCCTGCTAGCTGATAAACTCTATGGACTAAAGTTTATTAAAAATAGCGAAATTGAAGTCTACCACCCAGATGTGATTGCATACGAGGTGCGTGACGAAAATGATGAATTCCTTGCAGTACTATACTGCGACTACTTCCCTCGTGCATCGAAGAACTCTGGTGCGTGGATGAATAGCTTTAGAGAAGCGTACATTGATGAAAATGGACAGCAGGTTCGCCCTATCGTAGTGCTCGTTAATAACTTTACTAAACCGACTGGCTCTGAGCCATCGCTGCTTAGCTTCGGTGAGTTTGAGACTATGTTGCACGAATTTGGTCACGGGCTTCACGGTATGCTAGGAAAAGGCCCCTACGGCTCTATGACTGGCACATCGGTCTATCGTGACTTTGTGGAGCTACCATCGCAACTGATGGAGAACTGGGCTTACGAAAAAGAGTACCTCGACCTCTTTGCTAAACACTACAAGACTGGCGAGAAGATGCCCGAGGAGCTTATCGCTAAGCTCGAAGCCGTAAAGAATCACTTGGCTGCTTATGCCAACGTTGGGCAAGTGCGCTACGGTATGATGGATATGGCGTGGCACACTATCATCGAAGCTGTGGAAGTGAGCGTTGAGCAATTCGAAAAAGATGCTACTAAAGAGGCTCAACTACTACCTGCTATTGATGGTATCTTTATGAGTCCTGCCTTTGGTCATATCTTCTCAGGGGGGTATGCTGCTGGATACTACTCATACAAATGGGCAGAGGTACTTGACTCTCACGCCTTTAGTAAGTTCAAGGAGGCTGGTATCTTCAACAAAGAGGTGGCGGACTCATTCCGCCGCAATGTGCTAGAGAAGGGTGGCTCGGAACACCCGATGACCCTCTATGTGCGCTTTGCCGGCGAAGAACCTACCGTTGATGCGCTTATCAAAAGTATGGGTATAAAAGAATAAGAAGAATAATAACTATAATTAAGGGGACATCTAAAAACTGACCCCAAATAAAATTAAACCTTAAACAATGGACAAATAAATCTGGTTTTATATGCCACTAGGGCGATATTTTTATTCTTTTTTCACCTTTTTATGGTCACATAGCCCGCTATGCTCCCATAAAAGAGGTAAAAAAATAATTAAAAATCTCATCCCAAAATCATATAAATCAGTTTTTAGATGTCCCCTTAAATAACTAAAAAATGCAGTGTGGAATCGTGGGGTTGCCAAATGTTGGAAAATCAACCCTCTTTAACTCTTTAAGTTCGGCTAAGGCGCAAGCTGCCAACTTCCCTTTTTGTACTATTGAACCAAACGTTGGGGTAATTACAGTTCCTGACGAACGCCTTACTGAACTCTCGAAACTAAGCGGTAGCAAGAAAATTATTCCTACTACCATTGAGATAGTCGATATTGCTGGACTCGTTAAGGGTGCTAGCAAAGGCGAAGGACTCGGTAATAAATTCCTTGGTAATATCCGTACCACTGATGCTATTATACACGTGTTGAGGTGTTTCGATGATAAGAATATTACTCACGTTGATGGGGTTGTTAACCCAGTGGCTGACAAGGAAATTATCGACACCGAACTTCAACTAAAAGACCTCGAAACTGTCGAAAATAGAATCGACAAGTGCAAGAAACAAGCCCAGAGTGGTGGCGACAAGGAGGCTAAAAGGGCGTATGACCTACTGGTTCGTATCCAAAGCGCACTCCAGCAAGGTAAATCGGCTCGTACCGTTGAACTTGAAAATAAGGATGAGGAGAGATTAGCTAAGGAATTATGCCTATTGACTTCTAAACCAGTGATGTATGTATGTAATGTTGACGAGGCGTCTGCTGCAACAGGCAATGAGTACAGCGAGGCAGTGAGAGTGGCAGTGGCTGACGAAAATGCTGAGGTATTGGTTGTGGCGGCGGCTATTGAGGCTGATATTGCTGAGATTGACAGCTTCGAAGATAGGGCAATGTTCCTTGACGAGCTTGGTCTGAGCCAGAGTGGTGTTGCAAGGCTGATTAAGAGTGCCTACAAGCTACTCAATCTTGAGACATACTTTACTACTGGTGAGGTTGAGACCCGTGCGTGGACATATTCTCGTGGCACAAAGGCTCCTCAGGCAGCAGGTATCATTCACACTGATTTTGAGCGTGGTTTTATTCGTGCGGAGGTTATTAAGTATAGTGATTATGTTACTCTTGGCAGCGAGTCGGCTGTGCGTGAGGCTGGCAAGCTTGGTGTAGAGGGCAAGGAGTATGTTGTTCAGGATGGTGATGTTATGCATTTCCGTTTCAATGTATAATAATTTTGGGATGCTTGTAGTATTACAGACTAAATAATGAAAGTTTTTTGGTTCTTTTGTGAACAAAAGAACCAAAAAACTTTCATTACTTAGTTTTTTATAATACAAGCTCTAGAAATTAAACTGCACTGCAGCCTGTGCCCTATTGCTGCGACCAAACGACCCCGAAATCTTATGTATCGCACCATAAAGATACTCTACTCCAACACTCCAAAATCGACTGATACTATAAAAACAATTCGCCACAACATACTGACCCAACTTATAATCATCTGCCGAAAGACCTACACCATTATATACCCTCACCTGTGAATATCCCAAAGTTAAAGGCATACGCTCTGTCAAATTTATCTCCATTCCCGCAAACCACGCCATCGCTGGAATATCAAGCATCACACCATCTGTGACCGAACTATAATTCATATCATAACTATAACCCTGCAAATCCTGAATATATGTGCTTATACCCTTGCCATAGAGTGCCTGACCATAAAAACAGCCCCAATCGCTAATAGCCAAACGACCACTTAGTTGCGCCCCCCAACCAACATTATCCACTGTCTTCTGAGTAACCTGGTCGGCATAGTACATATTACGCATTATACCCGATGCACGGATATGACTTCTATTTGTTGACTCACCCCACGAATACTGCATATATAGAGGAATGTCTGGGACTTTCTGATAAACCTCAGTGGCATAGTTATTATACATAGCCTGCACCTTAGGGAACTCTAGCCCCACGCCAATCTCAAAGCCACAATTCCAAGCCTTGGTATATTGAATCAATAGGTTACGGGTATATGAGAAGGCATTAGGCCCCTCAAAATCAATGGTATTATACGCCGAAGCAACATCGGTAAAGGTAGAGGTAGCTTGCCCGAACTTCAGCCCATTAAATGAAATATAGGCTTGGCGCAGTCTAAGGGTATTACCATCTCCCCTAAAATCTGTTTCGACATAAGCAGTAATAGGTTTTCCGCAGCGAGTCTTCACCACCGATTCAAAAAATAGCCTAGAAGTACTGGCATCCATCAGCGCACGCTGACGATTGCCCACCGTTGCCCCACCAATATTAATATCTGCTGGCACAAAGTCCAAATTTGGCATAACATAGTTAAAGTCATAGGCAGTACGGAAGTTCACAAAGCCACCGATTGTAAACATTGCACGAGCCTTTTTGTCAGTAATCACGAATTTAGGCACGCTGGGAGCCATATAGTCTTCGTGGTGATATAGAGTAAAGAAGGCAAGAGCCTCCTGCTCATCAAACTCAGCATCGCCCCACGGCACAAGTATCTCTGTACCTTCGCTAAGAAAAAACTCCTGCGCATTTGTAACTGTTGTTGTACCCATTATTGCTAGAAGTGAGAGTACTGAAAGTAGTAATTTTTTTTTCATAATTCATTATTTTTGGTTTATTATGGGGGTAATTATCCAACTTTTATGCCACTTAAGTGACAAAATGGCAGTAGATGTGGAGTGGTATAATTTTTGAAAAAAGTTTACAACATTACTATTAATTAAAAAACAATAAAAAATATGAAAAGCGGAAACATTGGGGTCACTACCGAAAATATCTTCCCCATTATCAAGAAATTCTTGTACTCTGACCACGAAATTTTCCTTCGTGAATTAATTTCTAACGCAGTGGATGCTACCACCAAGCTCCAAACGCTTATTAAGCGTGGCGAGGCAACGGGCTTTGAAAACTACCTACCTAAAGTTACCGTTAGCGTTGACGAAGATACCAAAACCATTACCATCTCGGATATGGGTGTTGGTATGAGCGAAGAGGAGGTAGATAAATACATTAACCAGATTGCATTCTCTGGCGCAGAGGAATTTATGGCAAAGTATGAGGTTTCATCTGGTATTATTGGTCACTTCGGGCTTGGCTTCTACTCTGCATTTATGGTGGCTGATAGAGTGGAGCTTACCACACGTTCCTTTAAGGAGGGTGCAGAGGCTGTAAAGTGGGAGTGCGATGGCTCGCCTGAGTACACCCTTGTTGCTGCCCAAAGAGAGGGGCAAGGTACTGATATTGTGCTGCACATTAGTGAAGATAGCGTGGAGTTTGCTTCGAAAAGCAGAATTGAAGCACTGCTTAAAAAATACTGCGCATTCCTGCCTGTTGCAATCTACTTCGAAGATAAACAAATCAACGACACTACCCCACTGTGGACTCAAAAACCTGCCGACATCACAGAAGAGCAATATAAAGAGTTCTACGATAAACTCTACCCATTCAGCGAAGAACCACTCTTTAATATCCACCTGAATGTTGACTATCCATTCAACCTGACTGGTATTTTGTACTTCCCACAGCTCAAAAAGAACTTCGAGATTCAGAAGAATAAGATTCAGCTCTACTGCAACCAAGTCTTTGTGACTGACTCAGTTGAGGGTATTGTACCAGAGTTCCTGACGCTGCTACACGGAGTGATTGATTCGCCAGATATTCCGCTAAATGTGTCACGCTCCTACCTGCAAAGCGATAGCAACGTGAAGAAAATTTCGTCGCACATTACTAAAAAGGTGGCAGACAGGCTCGCTGAAATCTTCCGTGAAAACCGTGAAGACTACCAAAAGAAGTGGGATGACCTTAAGCTCTTTATACAATATGGTGTGGTGAGCAATGAGAAGTTCGGCGAAAGAGCGCAAGAGTTCACGCTTCTAAAAAACACCCTTGGCGAATGCTACACAATTAGTGAGTACACAGAGAAAATCAAAGAGAACCAGACTGATAAGAATGGCAAAATCGTACACCTGTATGCTGCCGATACAGTTGCAGAGCACGCCTATATTGCAGCTGCCAGAGAGAAGGGTTACGATGTACTGGTAATGGATTCACCGCTCGAGGGGCACTTTATTAGCTTCTTGGAGCAGAAGAATCCTGACTCTACCTTTGTAAGGGTTGACAGCGCAAGCGTTGAAAAACTTATTGAGAAGGACGAAAACCAGGCAATGGCACTAAGCGAAGATCAACAAACAACACTCAAGGAGCTCTTCGATGGCGTACTTGCAAAGGAGGAGAAAGTAATGTACAATGTGCAGTTCGAGGCTATGGCAGACAACGCTTCGCCAGTGATGATTACCCAGAATGAGTTTATGCGCCGTATGCGTGATATGAGCAAAGTTGGGGGCGGAGGCGGCTTCAATATGTATGGCGAGATGCCAGAGAGCTACTCGGTTGTGGTCAATGGCAATAGCGAGGTAGTGGTATCGCTACTAGCTCGCAGCGAGGATGAAAAATCACGCATTGCAGGCTCGTTGGTTGACTTTGCATTACTTTCAGCTGGATTATTGAAGGGTGAAGCCCTCACATCATTCATTAAACGACAAGTGGAAGAAATAAAGTAAAATTCGCAACACTAGATTCGCATTATTTGGCTTGATATAACTCTGAAATGGAGTATATCAAGCCTTTTTTTGCTCAATTCTTTTGTTCATACACGTTTTTATTGTATATTTGTATAGATAATAGGGGACTCTTAAAGCTCTCGTAAATTGTGTAGTACACTATTATTCACTAAAACAAAAGCTGAATTCAACCTGCAAATGCAACTGAATTGAGGTCAAGAAACTATAGGGACATAAGAAAAGGCGAAACAAATCGGAGCCAGGCTCAAATTTATTCCGCCTAAGCGATAAAAT
>JAWXTM010000045.1:0-15427 GCA_044433505.1 Rikenellaceae bacterium | reverse complement strand
AGAAAATTTTATCGCTTAGGCGGAATAAATTTGAGCCTGGCTCCGATTTGTTTCGCCTTTTCTTATGTCCCTATAGTTTCTTGACCTCAATTCAGTTGCATTTGCAGGTTGAATTCAGCAGCTAGAGCAGACAATTCAGTACGGGTCATTGCTATAGTTTTAGCTTGTATTATAACAAACTTTGGTTATAAAAGAGCCTGTGAGCCCCTGTGGCAACCACTGCTTCTGAACCCTACTAGATAATAATTTAACGCAATACTTAGGTGGTTTGCAAGTTTTTTTGTACTTTTGTACCTTAAACGGCAAATTAAAAAATAATAATGAATAGTTTAGTAGCAATAATTGGTAGACCTAATGTAGGCAAGTCAACTCTCTTTAACCGTCTAATTGGTCAACGTCAAGCAATTACAGACCCAACAGAGGGTACAACTCGTGACCGTCACTACGGCACAACCGATTGGAATGGTCGTACCTTTACAATGGTCGACACTGGCGGATTTACGGTGAATTCCGAAGATATTTTTGAACGTGAGATCGTTCGCCAAGTGCGCATCGCAATAGATGAGGCTGATGTGATCGTCTTTATGGTAGACGTAACTACGGGCATCGCTGATATTGATATGACACTTGCTCAAATCCTACGCAAATGCAACAAACCTGTAGTACTTGTAGTCAACAAAGTCGATAATAGCAAACGCCATCTGGACAGTTTTGAGTTCTATTCACTCGGACTTGGCGAACCTGTATCGGTTTCGAGTATGAGCGGTAGCGGCACTGGCGATATGATGGATGCTATTGTGGAAATGCTCCCAAAAGAAGACACCATAGCCGAGGAGGCTGCAAAGGCAGAGGTTGATGGACTCCCACGTATCACTATCGTTGGTCGCCCTAATGTGGGTAAATCATCGCTCACAAATGTGCTGCTTGGTGAAGAGCGCAATATCGTTACAAATCTAGCAGGCACTACTCGTGACTCGGTGGATAGCCGCTATCGCAAGTTTGGCTATGACTTTATGTTGGTCGATACCGCTGGTGTGCGTAAAAAGACTAAGGTTACCGAAGACCTTGAGTTCTACTCGGTGTTGCGTGCAATACGCTCGATTGAGCAGTGTGATGTAGCGATTCTAGTGATAGATGCTACCCTTGGCGTTGATGCTCAGGATATGAATATCTTTGAGCTTATCGTCAGAAACCGAAAGGGTTGTGTTGTGGTGATCAATAAGTGGGATTTGGTCGAAAATAAGGAGACCAATACAGCCAGAGATTATGCCGAGAGGGTACGTGAAAAACTAGCACCATTTAAGGATGTGCCAGTACTCTTTACTTCGGCAGTTGAGAAGCAGCGTATTATGGAGATAGTCAAAAAGAGTATGGAGGTGTACGAGAACCGTAAGCGTAGGATTTCGACCTCGATGCTAAATGACTTTATTCTGCCAATTATTGAGCAGACGCCACCACCAGCCATCAAGGGTAAGTACATAAAGATAAAGTATGCGACACAGTTGCCAACACCTACTCCGCAGTTTGCATTTTTTGTAAACCTGCCACAGTACGTTAAGGATCACTACCGCAGATTTTTGGAGAACAGGATACGAGAGCAGTGGGATTTCACAGGCTGCCCTATGCAGATATACTTCCGCCAGAAATAGAATAGTGCTATGAGCATAACAGATATAAAGACACAGTTTTCAGTAGATTTGGCAAAGAAAATTTTGTCAAACAGACTCTATGCGTCTTTATTTTTAGAGAAATTGGGCGTAGAACTATCTAAAAAAGCAAAGACCTCAGAGCTATGGGATGCTGTTGTGAGAAACTGGGATTACAACACTGCACTGCCTATCGTTAGAGATATTTTTCGCACAACTGATAAATTCTCTAGAGGAAGCGAAGCTAGCGAGGCTGTGGGAATTCTACGTGAGGAGTGGGATAGGCTCTCGCTTGGAAATTTTGAATGGCCTTTTTCGCAGGGGCAGTTCGATGGATTTGTACAACGTATAAATAGCGAGGTAATAAGTGGCGAGTGTAAGGATGAAAAGGTAAAGGCAGCGGCAGTCAAGTTTAGAAGAATCAAAGAGATTAATACATATAGGAATGACTATATTGAAACTTTGATTTTTAATAGTAGCGAAGTGATTCTTCCTACACTTGGGCATAGGCGTGGAGTTGATTTCTTTATAAATGGTGTGAGCTTCGACCAGAAGGTTAGCAATAGTGTTACGGGAGAGTTTATGAAGAAGTATGGCGATAATTATAGGCAACGAGCTATTGAAAATCCTCAGGAGGTCGCAGAATACCTTTATATGTATCAAGACGAGGGGCGTTTTGATGCCAACCCAAGGTTGCTTGTTGCATATCTGGATGAAGACATAGATTCTCAGAGAATTGAAGAGATTATAGGTGCAACGGATTTTAGTCACCCTATGCAAATCAGCTTTACATATAAGCACGAACGGGTTGGAACTAAGACCTATAGCGTACAGGCTATTTTAATACTATTACATAACTAATAAAAGATGAATTATATTGGTTCAAAATTAACATTATTACCTTTTATCACATCCTCTATAGAGAGTGTGGTAGGAAGAAGTGTATGCAATTTTGCCGATATTTTTGCTGGGACTGGCGTGGTTGGTGCACACTTTAGAAAGAGGGGTGCCGAAGTAATTGCCAATGATATGCAGTACTATAGCTATGTGATGCTAAGAAATATTATTCAAGACTCTCAGAAGATTAAGTTCAGTGGACTAGAAACCATACCGCAGACGAATGCTCTTTTTTGCGATAAGCTACACGATATTAGGAATTACCTTAATTCGCTTGATGGGAAAGAGGGTTTTATATATAATAACTACTCTCTACACGGCACTAAAAATGGGGATATTCACAGAATGTATTTCTCCGACGATAATGCAAAAAGATGTGATGCCATTAGGCAAACCATTGAAGAGTGGAAAGAGTCTGGATTAATCAATCAAGAGGAATATTTCTTTTTACTCTCTAGTCTACTCGTATCAATAGATAAGGTTGCAAACACAGCTTCGGTTTATGGGGCATTTCTCAAGAAACTTAAGAGCAGTGCAGCAAAGCCTCTTGACTTTAATTTCGTGGAAAAGATTTCAAGCGAAAAGTCTGGCAGGGCATACAACAGTAATGCTAATGAATTGATTAAGGAGATAGAGGGGGAGGTGCTATACCTTGACCCTCCATATAACCACCGCCAATATGCCGCAAACTATCATATCCTCGAAACCATTGCAAGGTATGATAATCCAGAGGTGCGAGGGGTTAGTGGTCTGCGTGATTATAGTGCTCAATCTTCGGCTTTTTGCAAAAAGAATGAAGCTAGCGACGCCCTAAATGATTTAATTAAAAATGCAAGGTTTGATTACATATTCCTTTCATACAATAATGAGGGAATTATTCCAACTAGCGATATAGAAAAGATATTTAGGTCTAAGGGAGAGTATATGTGCTTATCTCAAGACTTTAGACGATACAAAGCAGATTCGAATCGTGATTACAAAAATGACAGGACAACGGAGTATCTGCATATTATTAAATCTAGTAATAAGACAGGATGCGTAGAGTAATTATAAGTGTAATTTTGGCAGGGATTAGCTCGCTGTGTAGTGCGCAAATCGCTGGGGTGGTGCGCCCCGAAGATGCGAATGCCTCAAGGGTCGAAAAGCCAAAAGAATGGAGTGTGCCAGAGGTTGTAAAGTCTGGCAAAGAAAAACCTCGTGCCTTCTTTATGAGCTACCTGAACCGTGAGCTTGCTGTAAAGAATAACTATACTGGGGCGGACTTCTACCAACCACTCAATGGAGTGTGGAGTTTTAACTACTATGATGACTATCGCAATGCGCCCGTGGATGAGTTTTATCTACCTAGCTATAATACTAGCTATTGGGGAACGATAAATGTACCTGGCAACTGGGAGCGTCAGGGTTATGGTACGGCTATTTATACTAATATCCCCTACGAATTTGCTCCCACAAATCCGCAACCCCCTACCCTACCCGATGCAATCCCTGTGGGGCTATATCGCACTACTTTCGATGTGACATTGCCGATGCGTGATAAGGATGTTTTTTTGTGCTTTGATGGGGTGAAGGGTGCTACCACTATCTATATCAATGGAGAAAAGGTTGGCTACACCGAAGATAGTAAATCGAGGGCTGAGTTCCAGATTAATAGCTATATTGTAGAGGGCACAAACACCCTTGCCGTGGAGGTTATGCGCTGGGGTACGGGCAGTTACTTGGAGTGTCAGGACTTTTGGAGAATATCGGGTATTGAGCGTGATGTCTTTATATGGTGTCAGCCTCGAACCAGAATAGATGATTATAGAGTTGCAGCAACGCTCGACTCTACCTATACCAATGGTATCTTTAATTTGGAGATTGCTCTGAAAAACACCTTTATACGCCCGACGGGTTATATGCAAGTGTGGTATGAATTGGAGAATGATAAGGGTGAGTTTGTGGACTATAACTATGTTGAGATGGAGATGGAGGGTAACTCTGTTGATACCCTAAGATTCAAACGTGAGCTAAAGAACATCAAGGCGTGGAGTGCAGAAGAGCCTAACCTATATACCCTTGTGATAAAAATCAAAAAGGATGGTCGCTTTGTGGAGTACACCTCTCAAAAAGTTGGTTTCAGGACTAGCGAGGTTAGGGGGAATCAGTACCTTGTGAATGGCAAAAGGGTTCTGCTAAAGGGTGTTAACTACCACGAACACGACGAAATTACGGGGCACTACCTCTCTGAGAAGACCATTGAGGAGGATATGCGCCTAATGAAAAGAGCGAATATTAACGCCATTCGCCTTTCGCACTACCCTCAGGGGCGTAGGTTCTATGAGCTTGCCGATAAGTATGGTTTTTATTTGGTGAATGAGGCGAATATCGAGAGTCACGGTATGCACTACAACTTGGCTAAGGGCGGTTCGCTGGGCAATAACCCACAGTGGAAGAATGCTCACTTGGAGCGTACCCAAAATATGTACGAACAGAGCAAGAATCACCCTTCTGTAATGATATGGTCATTGGGTAATGAGGGTGGTAATGGCTATAATTTCTATCAGACATATCTATACCTAAAGGGTGTGGATACTCTACGTCCTGTGCAGTACGAAAGGGCACTACTGGAGTGGAATACCGATATATATTGCCCACAGTACCCTTCGGCAAAGACCTTTAGAGAGTGGGCTGAGGAAGATACCGATCGTCCATATATTCCGTCGGAGTATCTCCATTCGATGGGCAATTCTGGTGGCGGTATGCGAGAGATGTGGGATGCTATTTATAGCTCCGACAATCTGCAAGGTGGCTTTATTTGGGACTGGGTTGACCAAGGGCTATTGGAGTATAATGCTGACAGTACAGATGTTACTTGGTACTATGGCGGTGATTATGCTTTAGCAAATGGAAAGGCAGCACCCTCTGATGGTAATTTTTTGTGCAATGGACTCGTAAACCCTGATAGGACTGCCAAACCTGCGCTAATGAGCGAGGTGAAGAAGAACTATCAATATGTACGCTTCGAGGCGGTGGATATTGACAGAGGTGTCTTTAAGGTTACTAACTTCTACGACTTCTCTTCGCTCGATAAATATAAAATCACGTGGAGAGTCAAGAACTCACAAAAGACCCTTTCGAGTGGTGTTGTTAGCCTTGAGCTAGAGCCTCAACAGAGCAAAGAGATTACCATAAAGAATATTAACCCTAAAAATAAAGCGGCAGGCGAGGCATATTTTATTGATTTTTCGGTTACTCTAAAGCAAGACGATGGATTGCTAAAAAAAGGATATGAGGTGGCTAGTGACCAATTCGAACTCTTGAATACTACCCCTAAGAAAGAGTACTCTACAAATAGCAAACTGAGCGTTGAGCAAGATAGCGAAACTATTAGTGTTAGTAGCTCGTACTTCTACCTCTCGATTGATAAGGTGAGTGGCAACCTAGTGTCATATAGCGTTAACGGCAGGCAGATGATTGCCGATGAGGTGGGTTTACGCCCACTCTTCTGGAGAGCCTCAACCGATAATGACTTTGGTGCACAGCTACCCCTACAGATGGAGGAGTTTAGAGCACCAAGCAATGAGCTAAATGCTCAGAGGGTTGAGTATAAAAAGGGTGCAGAGGGGAGTGCCGTTGTTGAGTCATACTATACCCTACCACAAGAGTGTACACTCACAATTACCTATACTATATATGGTAGTGGCGTGGTGCACGTAGGCTATAATTTTAAGGGTAATGCCCAAAGCGATGCACTGATTCCAAGGCTCGGTATGAGAATGCGCCTGCCAGATGATTTTTCTGTGCTAGAGTACTACGGACGTGGACCTCAGGAGAATTACGTTGATAGAAACTGGGGAAGTGATGTGGGGTACTATAAGAGCAATCCGCTTGTGGAGGCATTCGACTATGTACGCCCTCAAGAGACTGGCCACCATACCGATACCCGTTTCTTAAGCCTAACGACCACTCGCTATGGTGGTATTGCAGTGGTGGCTGATAATACTATGGGCTTTAGTGCACTGCGCAATAGTGTCGAGGATTTTGATGCCGAGGGCGCAGCTGCTACAAAGTACCCTTACCAATGGAACAACCGCACCGCTGATGAGGTGCACAACGATAGCGAGGCGTATGGCAAAAAACCTCGCCATACTCACTCTTGGGATATTGCGCCACAAGACTACGTTGAACTTTCGCTAGACTACAAGCAAATGGGCGTAGGGGGTGACGACTCGTGGGGAGCAATGCCTTACCAAAAGTACTTGATACGTGCCAACCAAGATGTCGAATGGGGCTTTACCATTGTGCCGATAAAGAGCACTAGCGAAGCTCACAAAGCAGCGAACTATAAATATTAAACAAAATACTATGATTTTATTTCAATTTTTACAAGCAAAATCCGTAGGACTCGGATCACTAATCTTAGCAGGAGGGTGGCTTATGATACCACTCTTTATACTCTCTGCCATTTCAATCTTTATCTTTTTTGAGCGTTGGTCGATAATTCGCAAAGCTAGCGTAAAGGATAACCGATTTTTGGGCAGGATTCGTGATCTTATCTATGCTGGTAATATTGACCAAGCACTGCTTATTTGCCGAAAGAAAAATAGCCCTATATCACGAATGGTGGAGCGTGGCATCCTCTCGATGGGTCGCCCAGCTGCCGAAGTGCACACCGCAATCGAAAATGTAGCAAACCTTGAGGTGGCACGCCTCGAAAAGGGTCTACCCTTTTTGGCAACTACTTCGGGTGGTGCGCCAATGATTGGTTTTTTGGGAACAGTACTAGGTATGGTACAGGCCTTTATGAACCTTTCGCAGGCTGGTGGCACTGTCGATATGGCACTGCTTTCGAGCGGTATCTATACAGCGATGATTACAACCGTAGCTGGTCTAGTTGTTGGTATCCCAGCATACTTTGGCTATAACTTCTTGGTCACTAAAATCGAAAGACTAGTCTTCGAAATGGAGGCAAATACTGTTGCATTTATGGACATTATTAATACTGAGGAAGGAAGCTATGGCAATTAAGAGAGGTTCAAAGGTTGATATGGGTTCGTCATCAGCCTCGATGACCGACCTTATGTTCCTGCTGCTCATCTTCTTGTTGATAGCCACTACGCTGATTAACTCCAACGCCCTGAAGCTCGACCTACCAAAGAGCACTTCACTGAGCAAGGATAAAGTAACGGTTATAGTGTCTATAACAGCAGACAGAGAATTTTATGTGGAGCAAGACAGAGTTGATTTTGCGAACCTAGAGGCTGCGGTAAAGGCGCAGATGGAGAGTGCCGATGAAAAACGCATCTCGCTACGTGTCGATAAAAGCGTCCCTGCCGAAGATATTGTAAAGGTAATGAACCTTGCAAAGAGAAATGAGTATAAACTAAATTTAGCAACAAATCCAGAATAATGTTACTACCAGAACAAGGAATTAAAAACTTATGCACCGCAGCGGTTAAGTCGCTCTACGGTGTAAATGATATAGAACTACAAGTTAGCAAAACACGCAAAGAGTTCCAGGGGGATTATACACTAGTGACCTTCTCGCTACTTAAAACCTCACGCAAAAACCCAGAGGCTACTGCCACCGAAATCGGGGAGTGGCTGATGGCTAACTACTCGGAGATTCTAAAGAGCTATAATGCTATCAAAGGCTTTTTGAATATCGCCTATAATGATGAGTACTGGGCATCTATTATCCAAGAGATTGCAGCGACCCCTAAGTTTGGTTTTAGGGAAAAGGGTGAGCGCACAGTTATGGTGGAGTACTCTTCGCCTAATACCAATAAACCGCTGCACTTAGGACACGTGCGTAATAACCTGCTAGGGTATTCGGTGGCTCGGATACTACAGGCTGCTGGTAATAATGTAGTGAAGGTTAACTTGGTAAATGATAGGGGTATCCATATTTGTAAGAGTATGGTGGCTTGGGAGATGTTCGGCGGTGGCGAAACCCCTGAATCGAGTTCTATGAAGGGCGACCACTTGGTGGGCAAGTACTATGTGGAGTTTGATAAGGCATACAAGGCTGAGATTAAAGGACTCGTCGAAGGTGGAATGAGCGAGGATGAGGCTAAAAAAGAAGCACCTGTAATGCGTGCTGCACAAGATATGTTGCGTAAGTGGGAGGCAGGTGATAGTGAAGTTGTTGGACTATGGCGCACTATGAATGAGTGGGTATATAAGGGCTTTGATGCTACTTATAAAGAGATGGGTGTTAGCTTCGATAAGACTTACTATGAATCTCAGACATACCTACTGGGTAAGAAGCTAGTCGAGGATGGACTCTCAAAAGGGGTGCTATATAGGCGTGAGGATGGTTCGGTATGGGCTGATTTGACCTCTGAGGGGCTTGACGAAAAACTACTGCTCAGAGCCGATGGCACTAGCGTCTATATGACCCAAGACCTCGGCACTGCGCTACAACGTTACGAGGAGTATGGTTTCGATGATATGACATACGTGGTGGGCAACGAACAGAACTACCACTTCGATGTACTAAAGAGAATCCTGAAGAAATTGGGGTATGAGTGGAGCGATGCTATCTATCACCTTTCGTATGGTATGGTGGAGCTACCTGCTGGCAAGATGAAATCACGTGAGGGAACAGTCGTTGATGCCGATGACTTGATGGCTGCAATGGTCGAAGATGCTCGCAAGATGAGTGCTGAGCTTGGTAAGCTAGATGGTCTGAGCGAAGAGGAAAGCTACGCTATCTCTCGCCAAATCGGGCTAGGTGCACTAAAGTACTTTATCTTGAAAGTTGACCCTAAGAAGACTATGCTCTTTAACCCTGCCGAGAGTATCGACTTTAATGGTAATACCGCACCATTTATTCAGTATACTTATGCTAGAATCTGCTCGCTTGGACGCAGAGCCAAGGATCGTGGCATTAGTGGCGAACTCTCGGGCGCACTAAGTGCAGTGGAGATTGAGCTAGTCAAGTTAATTAGCGACTTTGCAGGGGTGCTGGATGCAGCTGCTGCGGAACACTCTCCAGCCCTGATTGCCAACTACTGCTATGAACTTGCTTGTGCCTATAACCGCTACTACCACGACAACCCAATACTAAAGGATGGTGTGGAGCTAGATGTTATGAAACTACGCCTTGCGCTTAGCGGTGAGGTTAGCCGAGTGCTAAGTAACGCAATGGGGCTGCTGGGAATCGAGATGCCAGAACGTATGTAAAAACCTATATAACTATGAAAAAAACAACCCTACTTGCACTGCTTGCGCTAGTTTTGGCAAGTTGCAGTGAACAAAAATCACAACCCAAAGAGGTCGAGAAAATTGTCTTGGCATACGTAACCTCGCACGAAAGTCGCCAGATGCCTGACCCTACGCTAATGACACACATTAACTATGCCTTTGGGGTTATGAATGATAGCTGTGACGGTGTGATTATACAAAACCCTGAGAAGCTACGCAAAGTTGTAGCACTAAAATCACAAAATCCAGAACTAAAGGTTATGCTCTCTATCGGTGGATGGGGTGCAGGCGGATTTTCTGAGATGGCTATCGACCCCGTAAAGCGTGCGAATTTTGTAGCGAATTGCCTTGATATTACCAATGAGTTTGGGCTAGATGGTATTGATATGGATTGGGAATATCCTACTTCATCAAGCTCAGGTATACACTCTGACCCTAGTGATACCGATAACTTCACTGCACTAATCAAAGAGCTTAGAGCAGCACTTGGACAAAGTAAACTAGTTACCTTTGCATCGGTTGCAACTGCAAAGTATGTAGACTTTAAGGCGGTAGAACCCTACCTAGACTTTATTAATCTAATGACCTACGACATTTCACAAGCTGCCAAGGGTTTCCACCACTCACCACTATATAAGGGCAAAAAATCAACCTATAGTACAGAGGAATCTGTTGCCGAACATATTGCACTTGGGATTCCAAAGGAAAAAATCGTGGTAGGAGTGCCGTTTTATGGCAGAGGAAATACGGAGCGTGGTTTTGGTGACTTTGTTAATATCTCAGATTTTGCTGAGCTTTTCAAGGATTATGAGCTACTCTGGGACGATGAGTGTAAAGTGCCATACTACGGGCACTCTTTAGAACCTGAACTAATAGTATGCTCGTTTGAGAACGAAAAATCATTGCAGATTAAATGTCAATATATTAAAGATAATAACTTGCGTGGAGTGATGTACTGGGCGTATGGTTCAGAGGGCAAGGGTGCTCCACTAAGCGTAGCTTTGAATAACTATATGGGGGATTCTAAAAATTAACCCCAATAAATAATAATCAAAAAAAAATGTTTGAAAATTTAAGTGATAAACTAGAGAAGAGTTTTAAGATTCTAAAGGGGCACGGTAAAATTACCGAAATTAATATCGCAGAGAGCCTTAAGGAGGTGCGACGTGCACTAATTGATGCCGACGTTAACTACAAAGTCGCTAAAACCTTTACCGATGATGTGAAGAAAAAAGCACTCGGCACAGAGGTTATCAAAGCCGTTAACCCGTCGCAAATGATCGTTAAGATTGTACGTGATGAACTCGCTGAACTTATGGGGGGGACTGCTACGGAAATTAACCTGAAACCAAACCCGTCGATTATCCTGATTGCTGGTCTACAGGGTTCTGGTAAGACTACCTTCTCTGGAAAACTTGCCACTATGCTCAAGAAAAAAGGGCGTGGTGTGGTGCTTATCGCAGGGGATATTTACCGCCCTGCTGCAATCGACCAACTTAAGGTGTTGGGCGGACAAATTGGCGTGGAGGTATATAGCGAAGAGGGTGCTACCAATGCCGTACAACTAGTCGAAAATGGTGTGAAGTGGGCTAAGGCTAAGGGCGTAAATACTATTATTGTCGATACGGCTGGTCGTCTGGCTATTGACGAGGCTATGATGCAGGAAATCACTGCTATTAAGGCAGCTACTGATCCTGCCGAAACACTCTTTGTAGTGGACTCTATGACAGGGCAAGATGCTGTCAACACCGCAAGAGAATTCAACGAAAGGCTAAACTTCGATGGTGTGGTACTTACCAAACTGGATGGTGACACTCGTGGTGGTGCAGCAATTTCGATTCGCTCGGTTGTCAACAAACCGCTGAAATTCGTATCACGTGGCGAGAAGATGGAAGACCTCGACGTTTTCCACCCAGAGCGTATGGCTGACCGTATCCTTGGGATGGGTGATATTGTATCGCTGGTGGAGAAGGCACAAGAGCAAATTGATGAGGCTGAGGCTGAACGCCTACACAAAAAATTCAAGAAAAATGAATTTAACTTCGAGGATTTCTTAAAGCAGATTGCTCAGATTAAAAAAATGGGTAATATCAAGGATCTTATGTCGATGATACCAGGTGTTGGTAAGGCTCTCAAGGGTGTGGAGATGGACAACTCTATGTTCAAACAAACCGAGGCTATTATCCACTCTATGACACCATTCGAGAGGCAGAACCCAGACTGTATGAACCCTTCACGCAAGGGGCGTATTGCAGGTGGTGCAGGCTGCGATGTTGCGGATGTCAATAGACTCCTTAAGCAATTCGACCAGATGCGCTCTATGATGAAGAATGTCACTAATGGCAAAGCACCTAAGATGCCTCAACGAAGAAGATAGTTTTTTTAAAGAAAAGATAACCCATACAAATAATAAAAAATGCAAATAATTGACGGAAAGGCAACTGCTGCCAAGATTAAAGAAGAGATACGAAGTGAAGTAGCATCTATTACTGCCGAGGGTGGACGTCCTCCAGGGTTGGTGGCTATACTAGTTGGAGATGATGGTGCGAGTAGAACTTATGTAAATGCAAAGGAAAAGGCTTGCGACGCTCTTGGCTTTTATAGTGAAGTGCTTAGGCTACCTGCACAAACTACCGAAGATGAGCTACTCAGAGAGGTTCAAAAGCTCAATAACGATGAGAGAGTTGATGGCTTTATCGTGCAACTTCCGCTACCAAAACATATCAATGAACAGAGGGTAATCGAGGCTATCGACCCTATGAAGGATGTCGATGGATTCCACCCTGCAAATGTGGGTAAGGTGACGCTTGGGTTGCGCCCAGCCTTTGTTAGTGCTACCCCTGCTGGCATTATGGAGCTTCTAAAGGAGTATAGTATCGAAACTAGTGGAAAGAAGTGTGTAGTGATTGGACGAAGCAATATTGTTGGTCGCCCAATGTCTATTTTGCTAAGCGAAAAGGGCGTTGACTGCACCGTTACGCTGGTTCACTCACGCACCAAAGATATTGAAAAGATTTGTCGTGAGGCTGATATTATCGTTGCAGCACTCGGCATTGCAGAGTTCCTGAAAGGCGATATGGTTAAAGAGGGTGCTGTGGTAATCGACGTTGGTATCACCAGAGTTGATGCCCCTGAGAAGAAGAGTGGCTTTAAACTCCTCGGTGATGTTTGTTGGGATGAGGTAGCCCAGAAGTGTTCGTATAT
Source organism: Rikenellaceae bacterium (assembly GCA_044433505.1). GTDB lineage: Bacteria > Bacteroidota > Bacteroidia > Bacteroidales > Rikenellaceae > Mucinivorans. The sequence goes on along the minus strand of JAWXTM010000045.1, from coordinate 2,489 downwards.
AACTCCTGTTCCGGGGGGAGTTGGGCCAATGACCATCGTTGCACTTATGAAAAACACACTAATTTCACGTAGACTAAAGAACTAATTGACTAGAAGTTATAAGATATACACTCTGGGCTGTAAGCTAAACTATGCCGAAAGTTCAACCATTGCACGCTCTATGGATGAGGGTGGTATGCGTCGTGCCCAAAGGGGTGAGATTGCAAATAAGGTGGTGGTAAACTCCTGCGCTGTTACTGCCCAGAGCGAGAAGAAGACACGTGAGCTTATCAGACGTGTGGTGCGAGAGAATCCTAATGCAGAGGTTGTGGTAACTGGCTGTTATGCCAAGCTGCGTGAACCCGAAATACTAAATATTAAAGGGGTTACTGCTGTGCAGACCACCAAAGCCATTACGGCGTGGAGCTATGGGGAGCGCACTCGCTCGTTCCTAAAAGTGCAGGATGGATGTAACTACCACTGTACATACTGCACTGTGTGGCGTGCACGTGGCATTAGTCGCAACGCACCCATTGCTGAGGTGGTAGAACAAGCCGAGCAAATTGCCTCTCGTGGAGTCAAAGAGATTGTGCTTACGGGGGTTAATACAGGGGATTTTGGTAGGTCTACGGGTGAGTCGTTCTTGGAGCTGCTCTATGCCCTAGAGGCCGTTGATGGCATCGAAAGGTATAGAATATCCTCGATTGAGCCAAACCTGCTGACACAAGAAATTATTGAGTTCTGCGCTAGTAGCCAGAAGTTTATGCCGCACTTCCACCTGCCGCTTCAAAGTGGTAGCAATAGAATACTTGGCGGTATGGGTAGACGTTACAATGCACAGATGTTTATAGATAAGGTCGATGCCGTAAGGGCATTAATCCCAAATGTCTTTATCGGAGTGGATGTGATAGTAGGTTTCCCAAGCGAGAGTGAGCAGGATTTTAGTGATACCGTAGAGGTGCTAAAGCGTGTGGGGGCAACATTCCTGCACGTCTTTCCATACTCGCAGCGTCCCGATACGCTGGCTGCCGAGATGGTTGAGCAAATCCCTGAACCAATTAAAAAGGAGCGTGTTGCCACGCTTAACAAACTCAGTGACGAGCTATTAAGCGATTTTACGGAGAGAGAATTGAGTAAGCCGCAAGAAGTATTGGTCGAGGGGCGTGCTCGCTCAGGCAAACTCTTTGGGCATACGGCTAACTATATTAGAGTAGAATTAGATGAGGGTGATGATAGCCTAATTGGTAAGGTTGTGAGATTCAGGCATAATGGACAAAATTGATGCTGATTTTTTTGTAGCAGTGCCGCTAGGCACACCAGATGACCAAAGTTTGTTAGTGCTTGTAGTATTACGAACTAAGTCATTAAAGTTTTTTGGTTCTTTTGTTCACAAAAGAACGATGGAATCAGTCCGCTAGAGTAATGAGCAAGGCGGATGCCTTGCCTAAAAATCAAAGACAAAAATCTTTCGTTGTACAACCGAAAGCTAGCACAAACTCCCATAAAAATCTTTTGGGGGTTTGGAGGAACGACAAACAAAAAAAATCGAAGATTTTTTTCCAAACCCCCAAAGCTATAGCACTATTGTATTGCTTTAGTTATAGCTTGTATTATAACAGACTAAAATGATTAAAGTTTTTTGGTTCTTTTGTTCACAAAAGAACGATGGCATCAGTCCGCTAGAGCAATAGCAAGGCGGATGCCTTGCCTAAAAATCAAAGATAAAATCTTTCGGTTGTACAACCGAAAGCTAGCACAAACTCCCATAAAAATCTTTTGGGGGTTTGGAGGAACGACAAACAAAAAAAATCGAAGATTTTTTTCCAAACCCCCAAAGCTAGAGCACTATTGTATTGCTTTAGTTTAAGCTTGTAGTCTTACAGACTAAAATAATGAAAGTTTTTTGGTTCTTTTGTTCACAAAAGAACGATGGTATCAGTCCGCTAGAGCAATAGCAAGGCGGATGCCTTGCCTAAAAATCAAAGATAAAATCTTTCGGTTGTACAACCGAAAGCTAGCACAAACTCCAATAAAAATCTTTGGGGGTTTGGAGGAACGACAAACCCCCAAAGCTATTGCTCTGGTGTAGTGCTTTAGTTATAGCGTGTAGTATTACAAACTAAAATGATTAAAGTTTTTTGGTTCTTTTGTTCACAAAAGAACGATGGCATCAGTCCGCTAGAGCAATGAGCAAGGCGAATGCCTTGCCTAAAAATCAAAGATAAAATCTTTCGGTTGTACAACCGAAAGCTAGCACAAACTCCAATAAAAATCTTTGGGGGTTTGAGCGAAGACCAAACAAAAAAATCGAAGATTTTTTTTTCCAAACCCCCAAAGCTAGAGCACTATTGTATTGCTTTAGTTTGAGCTTGTAGTATAACAAACTAAAATAATTAGTCGTCCCTTAAAAAGTACTTAACAATCAGAATATCAGTAAAATAACCTGTATAATATTTGGAAATATCTGCAAGTTTTCGTATCTTTGTGCTATAAAACTTGCAGATATTGTC
>JAWXTM010000044.1:0-15435 GCA_044433505.1 Rikenellaceae bacterium | reverse complement strand
GAGTGACACTTGGGATGCAATTTTGTCTTATGTAGAAGATACTGGTGCTGAGGGTACTAACTGGCAAGACGAAATCTTCCGTACTGCTTATACTCAAAACTATAATGTTGGTATCAGCGGTGGTTCTGCTAAGAATAAGTACAGCCTTGGTATTACTTACTCAGACGAACAAGGTGTGCTTAAGGAAACTGAGATGCAGAAGTTTATGGCAAATCTTTCGAACCAATATCGTTTGAATGACCATTTTGATATGGGTATTGATGTTTATTATACTAACTATGAGAAACAAGGTAATAACTCAGATTATTATTCTGGTCCACTTGTAGCGGCACTTAGAGCTGACCCAATTTCAGCAGCTTGGGATGATTACACCAATGACTATGGTGAAGTTTATTTCGCTTATGGAACTAACCCTGCTCGTGCAGTAAGCGAAAACCAATATAATACTTACACAGGTAATCGTTTAGTTTCAAGTGCCTTCCTTAATATTAAGGATATTGGGGTAAAGGGTCTTTCGTTCAAGGCTCAATTTGGTGCAACTATTGCTAATACTCTTAATAAGGAATATAGCCCAGTGTATTATGTAACTCCTGACCAACAACGTCAAGAAAGTAGCTTGTATGAATATCACGCTAATAACTTTAACTGGACTACTAGTGAGTATCTTAACTATAATGGTACTTTTGGCAAACACTCTATCAATGCAATGGTAGGTTTCGAGGCTTCTATGTACACTAGCAACTATGTGTCGATGACAGCAATGAATGTGCCAGAGGATGAAAATTTGCAATATATCTCAGCTTCATCTAGTGCTACATCTGTAACTGCTGCAGGTCTTAAGAGCCAATCATCTTTGGCATCTTATTTTGGTCGTGCAAACTATAGCTATGATAACCGCTATATGTTGACAGCGACTGTACGTGCCGATGGTTCGTCGAAGTTTGTTGACCATTGGGGTTACTTCCCATCATTCTCGGCAGGTTGGAACATCTCGCAAGAGGACTTTATGGACAATGTATCGAGCAAAGTATCACAACTTAAGCTTAGAGCAGGTTGGGGTCAAGTTGGTAACCAAAATGCAGCTGGTAACTACGACTACGTAGCACTTATGTCAAATGGTTATTATTATGTCTTTGGAGATAACGTTGTTGATGGTGCTATCCAAGAGGATATTGCTAATGCAGAGCTTTCTTGGGAAACTACTGAACAGACTAACATTGGTCTTGACTTCGGTTTTTTCAATAACTCACTAACTGCTTCGGTTGACTACTTTATTCGTGATACTAAGGATATGATTCTTTCAACTCCTATCCCAATGTATGCTGGTTACTGGAAACCTACTACCAATGCAGGTTCTGTTCGTAACAGTGGTGTTGAATTTATTGCTAATTATTCTAAATCGTTCAACAATGGCTTTAGCTTTGATGTAGGTTTCAATATCTCTTCTATCAAGAATGAAGTATTGAGCATTGGTGGTGGTGACCCAATCGAGGGTGGTAACGTTTCTAACGTTGGTAATACTACTAGAACTGAGGTTGGCTACGAAATCGCTTACTTCTATGGCTTGCAGACAGACGGTATCTTCAATACACAAGAAGAACTTGACGCTTATGTAGATGCTGATGGTAATGCAATTCAACCTAATGCATCACTTGGTGATGTTAAGTTTGTTGACTTGAATGGTGACGGTGTTATCGACGAAACAACAGATAGAACTTATCTTGGTAGTGCAATTCCTGATTTCTACTATGGTTTCAACTTTGGATTTGGTTACAAGGGTATTGACTTTAGAGTAGATATTAATGGTTCATACGGTAACGAGATCGTAAATGGTATGTATCAAACACTTTATAGTTCAAGTATGAGAGAGTGGAATGTTGCTGCTGCAATGCTTGACAGATGGACTCCTGACAATACTGATACAGATACTCCACGTGTAACATCTTCTGACCCTAATGGTAATGATAAATTCTCGGACTTGTATGTTGAGGATGGTTCATATTTAAGAATCCGCAATATGCAGATTGGTTATTCATTCCCACAAAGTATGATTAACAAAATTGGTCTTGGTCAACTACGTGTTTACGTATCTGCTGACAACCTATGTACAATCACTGGTTATAGTGGTTTCGATCCAGAGGTTGCAGGATCTAATGACCTAAGCGCAGGTGTAGATATTGCAAATTACCCTATTCCAAGAACTTTCTCACTTGGTATTAACGTACAGTTTTAACCGTAAATAAAATTTTTAAAAAAAGATAATGAAACGATATTTAATAATATTAGCGGCACTTGTGAGTCTTTCGAGTTGTGAGGATTTTCTGTCGATTGAGCCACAGGGGCAAATTAACACTAGTAACTACTACGACTCAGACGAAAATGCTGAGACGGCTGTTAATGCACTCTATGACCTACTTGGTCAAAGTGAGGGTAGTGCTCCAGATAACCAATGGTTATCTCACCACTATGAATTCTTCTTTGGTAGTATGACTTCGGATGACTCTGAAAAGGGTAGTAAAGCTTCCGATATGACAAAATTGACTCAACTTATTGGATGGGATTTCGATGCATCCTTTACAGATGTTTCAGACCCTTTCTGGATTCACGGGTTTTGGGGCGTATCACGTGCAAATGGTGTAATTGATGGAATCAATGCTTCTGAGTCTTTGACTCCTGAGCTACAAGAAAGATACCTTGGTGAGGCCTATTTTATGCGTGCATACTATTATTACTACCTAGCTCGTCACTTTGGTGGTGTACCACTCTTTAGTACTACTCCTTCAACCTCTGATTATGGTAATGTTTCACGTGCAACGCTAGGCGAAACTCTTGATTTTATTGCTGCGGATTTCCGTACTGCAATCGACAAACTTCCACTAAGAAGTGCTTATGCTACTACTGATATAGGTCGTGCAACTAAAGGTGCTGCTGAATCGTTCTTGGCACGTGTACTAATGTATCAAGCTGGCGTTGATGCCAATGCTGATGAGGCTGAACTTTGGCAAGAGATTTATGAAGTAACTAACGACGTTATTACATCTGGCGAGTACTCATTGGTTGCTAATTTCGGTACTATGTTCGAAGCGGGAAGTAAGAATACTTCAGAGTCGATATTCGAGATACAGTCATATGCAAATGGTTCGGAATATCAGCCTGCATCTACTGGTACAGGGTACTGTAATTTCCAAGCTAATCGTGTTGCAACAGGTACTAATAATACTGGTTGGGGCTTTAATAATCCTTGTGAAAATTTGCGTGAGGCATTTGATTCTACCGACCCACGCCTTAGCTGTACTATTTATGGTATTGGTTATAACGGTGGTATTCTTTATGGAGAGGTTCAAACTTATGACCGTGCGGAGATGTCTTCAAATTATTTGAACCGTAAGGCTGCCCTTCAAACCACACCTTCTCTAGCAAAATCTGCTGAATTTAATGTTATATTGATGCGTCTTGCTGATGTTTATTTGATGAGAGCTGAGGCTGCTTACCACATTGGTAACGAAGGTCAAGCAAAAATTGATGTTAATACAGTAAGAGCACGTGCACGTAGTAGCGCACTTTGTAAAGGTTTCAACGAAGGTGATGCTGATGCTTATCCTTACCCAATCGAAACTGTTAATCTTCCTGATATTACTTCTTCTGGTACAACCTTGCTAGAAGCAATCTGGAAAGAGCGTCGCTTGGAACTTGCTATGGAGAGTCTTCGTACTTGGGACTTGATTCGTACTGGTCAATTCTACGATGTAATCGAACAAGTTAAAGACCTTGACCGTGCAGATAATACAGCTGATGACGAAACTAGATACGAAGGCGTAAGAGCAAATGCCCTTAAACACTCGTTGGGAACTGAACACGGAGTAAAAGTTTCTGTACCAGTGCTTACTATCCCAAATACCGAGGTTACTGCTTGGGGAATGGAACAAAACCCTATGTAATTTTTTAATAAAAGAAAATAATTAAGAACAATGAAATTTTTAAAATATATATTTGCTGGTGTGCTCAGCGTAGCTCTATTTGCTTGCGAAGATGCTACGCCTTATGGTGAGGACTACGATATTGAACTTCCAGTATCTTCTATCACAAACTTCAGTCCAGAAGAGGCATTTGTTGACGATGTAATTACTGTAGAGGGTGAAAATCTTGATATGGTTACATCGCTATCTATCGGCGGTACGGCGTCTTGTACTATCCTTTCGCAAGAGGCAAACGTACTAACTTTCCAAGTTAGTCGCTCTGCCTCACGTGGTCAGGTTTACGTTACTAATAAGTATTCTCGTGATTTTATCTCTGAAGAGTATCTTACCGTTAATTACTATCCTACAATGGTTACAGCTTGGCCTACTGAACTTCAGAATGGTACTAGCTTTACTCTAAAGGGTGAGAATATCGACCTTATCAGCAAGGTAACTGTTGATGGTCAGACTGTTTCTCGTCAAGGTACTGCCGAGTCTTCGAAAGCTACTTATACCCTTATGGAGATTACTCTAGATAGCGAATATGCGGTAATTGTTGTTGAGGACTTGACAGGTCAGATTATCACTTCTAGCGAAATTCCTGTTACTGCTGCTAGCGATACTTATGTTCCATCGAACACTATATGGTTGGCTGACTTTGATACAGTTGATGCAACGTTCGAAGATGGTTGGAGTGCAGGTGATTTCACTTCGTCTGTTAATGGTAGCACTATTGCACCGATGTTCCAAAACTACTGGTCAATCGTAGCCCCTGCTGGTAATGGCTGGAATGGTTGCTACACTAAGATGACCTTTAATAATGGTGGTAGCGGTTACGATATTAGTGGCTTCTCTAACCCTTATATTACATTTGCGGTGAATACAAATGGCAAGTCTGGTTACTTCTCTGTTAGTATTGATGGTACTGAAAACCACCTAACTGGTCAGAGTGGTGAGTACTCAGATAGCTACAGAATTACCACAGATGGTTGGGAATGGCGTTCTTATAATCTTGCTGATCTAGGATTCTCAGTTTCTGGTTCAATTGGTTATATCCAGTTCTGGGTACGTGGTGGTAACATCTCGGATTCTGAGGCGTTCGAAATCAACCTTGACCAAGTAATGCTTACTGACGGTCCACTTAAACCACTTGTTGCTCTTGATATGGAGGGTGATGTTAACGCTGTTAATGGTTCTGGTGTTTGGAGTCAAAATGGTGGTACTGGTTTCTCTACAGTTGCTCAGGGTGAGACTTACTATACTCTTAAAGCACAGATTGCAAGTGCTTGGGCTGATGTAATTGGTACTATCTACGCTTCATCTGATATTGCTTGTGAGGGTTATGACAATGCGCTTTACTATAACTTCTTGGTTAATACTGGTACAACTGCTGCTGGTGGTTACTTCCAAATGTCATTTAGTCAAGACGGTTATGATTATGTTAAGCACTTCTATGGTAACGAATCTTACGAGGATAGTTATTCATTTAGTACAGCTGGCGAATGGCAATGGCGCTCTTGGAAGGTTGATGATCTTACCTATGACTGGACAACTTCGGGTGCTCCTGGACTAAACTTCTCAAGTCCATTTACTCTTAAGGTTGAGTCTAAGTCAGGTAATATCGGCGTAGATAAAGGTAATAGTGGTGAATTTGAATTGAATATTGACTACGTAATCTTTACTGCAACCCCTATTGATAATAAATAAAAACTGTTAAGTTGTTTGTGATTTTATGCCCGTCTCTATTTCTTTATTTTCATACTATTTTGGGAATAGGGACAGGGTGTAAAATCTTTTTCGGAATAAATAAATTGTTGCTTGTAGTGTAACTCTCCCGTTGAGATGCACAATGTACGAGCTACTGCGAAATGATGGCGAGATTGAGGTTTTGCCACTTTTCATATAGTATATAGAACGGGTAAAAAAATATTAATTTCGTACTTTGAAGAGAGTGAAAAGAGTAGATGAATTTAGTCCCCCACTAAATTTGGAAAAAAGATACGAGATGTTTGTGAACCAGAACTAGTCTTAAACAAAAGACTGAAAATATATAATGTTAACTAATAAACCCAAAAAGCGATGAAAAAAATTAACTCAATGATATTAATGGCGCTATTGCTATGTGTATTTTGCGTAAGCTGTGGTGAGGCTAAAAAAGAACAAGCGTTGTATGCACCTGCCGATAAGGATGCTACCCTTGAAACTGTTGAATTGCTTGCAAAACTACACAGAATGTACGAACAAGGAGTGACGGCAGTTGGTCACCAAGATGATACCCTTTATGGTATTGGTTGGTATGGTGATGACAACAGAAGCGATGTGAAGAGCGTTGCTGGTGATTATCCAGGTGTTTCAGGTTGGGAACTTGGGCATATTGAGCTTGGTGTTGAGTACTCACTTGATTCGGTTTATTTCTCAAGAATTCAACGTGATATTATCTTGACCGACAAACGTGGTGGCATTAACACTGTTAGCTGGCACTTGCGTAACCCTATGAATGATGCAACTGCTTGGAATCGTGACTCTACCCAAGGAACTGTTACAGCCATTCTTGAAGATGATTTGGTGCAAGCTAAATACTTAAAGGGTCTTGATAGAGTGTGTGATTTCTTCCTTTCGCTAAAGAGAGAAGATGGCACTCTAGTACCTATTTTATTTAGACCATTCCACGAGCATACTGGTGACTGGTTTTGGTGGGGACGTGCTTGGTGTACGCCTCAGGAATATGTAAATCTTTGGAAACTTACTCAAGAACATATAGCAAGCCGTGGCGTTCATAACCTTTTATACGCTTATTCTCCTGATAAGACTGACAACTCAGAGATGTACTTTGAGCGTTTCCCAGGTAATGATAGAGTAGATATGTACACTTTGGATGCTTACCACCGTGATGCAGAAACGGGCGAAAAGGCTTATGTTGACAATGCTGTTAAAACACTTCTTGATTTGAGAGAAAAGGCTGATAAAAATCACAAAGTAGTTGCACTTAGCGAAACAGGTCTAGGAGGTCTGCCAATGGTAAATTGGTACACTGAGGTATTGAATCAGGTGCTAGATCAAACACGTCCTGTCTATTTTCTAGTTTGGAGAAGTCAGTATGATAATCCAAGGGGCTTCCATATACCATATCCGGGTCAAGCCAGTGAGAGTGACTTCTTGAAATTCACTCAACAAGATAACATTTTATTGCAAAAAGACGTAAAAAACATATAACAAATTTCTAATTTAAACGATGAAAACATTTAAAGAACAAGTCGCTGAGCTTCTTTCTGCTCACAATAGGCTTCTTGAAAAAGAGAACTCACCTGTGGAGTGTAGCAATGGTGTCTACACCCGTTATAAGAATCCAATCCTTACGGCTCAGCACGCTCCAATTATTTGGAGATATGACCTCAATGAAAAGACTAATCCATTTTTGATGGAGAGAATCGGTATCAATGCAGCGCTCAATAGTGGTGCTATGAAGTGGGGCGATAAGTACCTGCTTGTTGTACGTGTGGAGGGCAATGACCGCAAGTCTTTCTTTGCTGTGGCAGAAAGCCCAAATGGGGTTGATAACTTTAGGTTTTGGGACTATCCAGTCACACTGCCAGAAGATGTTGTCCCTGCCACTAATGTCTATGATATGCGTCTGACTGCACACCAAGATGGTTGGATTTATGGTATCTTCTGCGCTGAGCGTCGTGATGAGAATGCTCCTGCTGGTGACCTTTCGATGGCTACGGCAACTGCAGGAATTTGCCGCACCAAGGATCTTAAGACTTGGGAAAGACTCCCAGACCTTAAGACCAAAAGTCAACAGCGTAATGTGGTGCTTCACCCAGAGTTTGTGGATGGTAAGTATGCTCTCTATACACGTCCTCAGGATGGCTTTATCGACACTGGTAGCGGTGGAGGAATCGGCTGGGCATTGGTAGATGATATGTGTAACGCTGAGGTACACGACGAAAAAATTATTGACCACCGTTACTACCACACCATCAAGGAGGTGAAGAATGGCGAAGGGCCTCATCCAATTAAAACTCCACAGGGGTGGTTGCACTTGGCGCACGGTGTTCGTAACTGTGCCGCCGGTTTGCGCTATGTACTGTATATGTATATGACATCGCTGGAAGATCCAACAGAGCTTATTGCAACTCCAGCAGGGCACTTCCTTGCGCCTCAGGACGAAGAGTATATCGGTGATGTTGGTAACGTTGTCTTTAGTAACGGTTGGATTGTGGACGACGACGGTAAGGTATTTATCTACTATGCTTCTTCGGATACTCGTATGCACGTGGCAACCTCTACTGTCGAAAGACTTGTGGACTACTGCTTGAATACTCCTAGCGATACATTTACTAGTGGTGGTTCGGTAGCAGCTATCAATGATATGGTAACAAAGAATCTAGAAATCTTAGGCTAATGACACTTCAAGAATTAAAGCGTGAGGTGCAAGAGGAACTCACTGGCAATATTCTTCCCTACTGGATGGAGAAGATGTGCGATGGGGAGCGTGGCGGTTTTTATGGTAGAATTTCGGGCGATGATGAGCTGTTTGCTGATTGCGAGCGTGGTGCTATCCTAACGGCGCGTATCCTGTGGACATTCTCAGCAGCATATAGGGTTTTGGGCAAACAAGAGTACTTAAGTGCAGCTACTCACGCTTACCGTGAGCTTACCGAAAAGTTCTATGACAGGGAGTTTGGCGGACTCTATTGGGCAGTAAAGCCTGATGGCGAAGTACTCAGCGATAAGAAGCAAATCTATGCTCTTGGCTTTGGGATATATGGTCTGTCGGAGTATTACCGTGTTACTAAGAAGATAGAGGCACTTGACTTGGCTGTGGAACTCTTTGAAACTATCGAAAGGTATAGCTTCGACAAGCAAAATAATGGTTACTTCGAGGCACTCTCTCGTGATTGGCAGCCCCTTGGGGATATGCGCCTAAGCGACAAGGATGAGAATTTGGCAAAGACTATGAATACTCACCTGCATATCTTAGAACCTTACACCAATCTGTTTAGAGTCTATAAGGATAGCTTCTTGGAGAAGCAGTTGCGTAACTTAATTGAGTTGTTCTTAGAAAAAATTATCTCTAGTGAGAGCTATCATTTGGGGCTATTTTTCGAAGATGATTGGAGGGTTAGCTCACAGGACTTGTCTTATGGTCACGATATTGAGGCGGCGTGGTTGCTACACGAGGCAGCCGAGGTGCTTGGCGATGGGGAGCTACTGGCACGTGTCAGAGAGGTTGCTCCAAAGATTGTCGAGGCTGCTAGTGAGGGGATTATGGAAGATGGTTCTATGATCTATGAGTACTCTGTGGCAAAGAATCACTACGATAGGGAACGTCATTGGTGGGTGCAAGTAGAGGCTATAGTAGGGCTTCTGGATAACTACCATCTCACAGGGAGTGAACTATCTAAGACTCAGCTCTTTGGAGTATGGGACTATATCAAGAAAAATTTAATTGACTCAACTAATGGCGAGTGGCATTGGGGTATTTTGGATGATGGCTCAGTTAACCGTAAGGACGATAAGGCTGGATTTTGGAAGTGTCCGTACCACAACTCACGTATGTGTCTTGAAATAATTGAAAGGGATTATGAATAAGTATTACGTATTACTAAGCACAGGTGTTGTACTAACAACAGCGTGTAGCCCAAAAGAGGCACAGGAGCTAAGCAAGCAACCTAACGTGGTTGTGATACTAACCGACGACCAAGGTTGGGGCGATTTTGGCTTCAATGGTAACCCATATATCAATACACCTACACTCGATTCGTTGAGCGAAATATCGGCGCACCTTACTCAGTTCTATTCAAGTCCACTGAGTGCTACAACTCGTGCTGGACTCTTAACGGGGTGTTACCACCTGCGTAGTGGTGCACTGTGCGTTACACGTGCTGCCGAGAATATGGACGAGGATGCAGTTACCATTGCTGAGGCTATGCGTGATAATGGCTACGCTACGGGCTGTTTTGGTAAGTGGCATAATGGTGCACACTATCCTCAAGATCCAGTGGGTCAGGGTTTTGATGAGTATGTTGGCTTCTCGGCAGGTCACCTCACAAACTACTTCGATAGCGAACTCTTGCATAATCAAACACCATTCCGTGCAAAGGGTTATATCACAGATGTACTTACGGATTATGCCCTTGACTTTATTAAAAAGAACAAGGAAAATCCATTCTTCTGCTATATACCATACAACGCCCCTCACGCACCTTATCAAGTGCCCGATAAGTACTACGATAAGTATAAACACCTGAGCAAAGGCGAAGAGGATACCACCCCTGCGGTCTATGCAATGTGCGAGAGTGTGGATGATAATATTGCACGAGTGCTGAACTATCTTGATAGCGAGGGGCTTAGCGAAAATACTATCGTTGTATTCTTTTCGGATAATGGACCTAACAAGCCTCGCTATAATGGTGATATGCGTGGCATCAAGAGCCAAACCTATGAGGGTGGCGTTAGAGTGCCGTGCTTAGTCTACTGGAAAGGTAAGATTAATGCCTTTGAGTTGGACGAAAACCTTAGCTATATTGATATTATGCCAACAATATTGGCACTTTGTGGTATTGAGGATGCTCCAAAGATGGATGGCGTTGATTTTTCGAAGCAACTCCTTGGAGATAAAACAAAGCTTGCTCCACGTACTATCTATACCCATAAATCAAATTCGGACTCTGATTTGAATCCATTTAGCAGTCTTGCTATCAAAGATGATTACCGATTGCTTTACCTTTCTCGTGATAATTTTGAACTCTATGACCTTGATAGTGATCCGTCGCAAACAAGCGATATTTCAGAGATGAATGCTAAGGTATTCGCCTCGATGCGCAGTGAGATGCAGGAGTGGTATGACGAAGTTTCAGTGGAGTACGAAAAGAGCAAAAAGCGTATGACTCGAATCGGTGCTGTTGATATTGAGAGCATAATTCCTGCGCACGAGGCTATTATCGGAGGTAAGGTTCATTACTTTACCAATGAGCACGGATGGGCAGGCGACTGGGTAACAAATATCTACAAGGGTGACACTGTTGCTTGGGATGTTGAGGTTGTTGAAGCGGGCGAGTATGACTTTGCCGTTGAATATGCCTTAAGCTCTGGGGATATTGAGGTGAGCGTGCTGGGTGCACCCTCTGTTAAGCTAGCTGTATTTGAGGGCGAACTATTGCCTAGTCCAGATAGAGTGCAGCGTGTAGAGGCTTATGAACGTACTTGGGGAAGTGCAGATCTTGGTGCAATTAAGCTATCGAAAGGTCAACACACTATCAATCTTGACTTTGTAAAGGATGGCTTGCAAGGCGATCTACAAGTAAAATCTATTAGGATTAAGAAAAAATAGTTATGAATAAGTATTGTGTATTACTGAGTGCTGGCGTTGCTCTTAATTACTCTTGTCAAAGCAAAGAAGAGCTTAAGAGCAACACGCATCCCAATGTGGTGGTGATACTCACCGACGATCAGGGTTGGGGTGATTTTGGCTTCAATGGTAATGCCAATATCTACACTCCGACACTCGACTCACTGAGCGAAGTGTCAGCACACCTTACACAGTTCTATTCTAGTCCGCTGAGTGCTACAACTCGTGCAGGGCTGCTGACAGGGTGTTATCACCTCAGTTCTGGTGTATTTGGGGTGACCCGTGCAGCAGAGAATATGGACGAGGATGTGGTAACTATGGCAGAGGTATTGCGTGAGAATGGTTACGCTACTGGTTGTTTTGGTAAGTGGCACAATGGTGCTCACTATCCCCAAGATCCAGTAGGGCAGGGTTTCGATGAGTTTGTTGGCTTTTCGGCAGGGCATTTGGTGAACTACTTCGATAGCGAACTCTTGCATAATCAAACACCGTTCCGTGCAGAGGGCTATATCACAGATGTACTTACTGACTATGCCCTGAACTTTATTGAAGAGAATAAAGAAGAGCCATTCTTCTGTTATATTCCTTATAATGCACCTCACGCACCATATCAAGTGCCTGATAAGTATTACGATAAGGTCAAGCATCTTAGCACTAGCGAGAATGACCCAATTCCAGCGGTCTATGCAATGTGTGAGAGTATTGACGATAACGTTGCACGAGTTTTAAGTTATCTAGAGAATGAGGGGCTTAGCGAAAATACTATCGTTGTATTCTTTACGGATAATGGTCCTAAGGGGCAACGTTATAATGGAGGTATGCGTGGTGTTAAGAGCCAGACCTATGAGGGTGGTGTTAGAGTGCCGTGCTTAGTCTATTGGAAGGGTAAGATAAATGCTGTGAAGCTTAACGAGAATTTGAGCTATATCGACCTTATGCCAACAATATTGTCGCTTTGTGGTGCTGATGATACCCCTAGGATGGATGGCATTGATTTTTCAGGGCAGTTACTTGGCGATACAACTAAACTTGCACCACGGACTATCTACACCCATCGTGCTCACTCCCATAAAGAGTTAGCACCATATAGCAGCCTTGCTATTAAGGATAATTACCGCCTTTTGTGGAATAATATTGACAGCTACGAACTCTTTGACCTTGTTAACGATCCAGCGCAAACTACCGATGTGTCGACTCAGAATCCTGAGGTGTTTGAGCAAATGCGCCAGGAGATTGGGGAGTGGTACAGTGGTGTGTCAGTTGAGTTTGAAAACCATAGGAAGGGTATGACTAAAATCGGAGTGCTTGATACAGAGAGTGTGCTTCCTGCTCACGAGGCTGTGATCGGGGGTAGGGTAGAGTACTTTACTAACAAAAACGGCTGGGCAGACGACTGGCTAACGAATATTCATAAGGGAGATACCGTAGCGTGGGATGTTGAGGCAGTCCATAGTGGTAGTTACACTGTTGCACTTCAGTATGTGCTGGGTGAGGGTGACGTTGAACTTAGTGTTGGAGATGCACCGATGGTGGAGCTACCAATATTTAAGAGTGAGATGCTGCCTAACTACGATAGGGTGCAACGTGGTACCGCCTATGAACAGACGTGGGGATATAGAGAGCTTGGAACTGTAAACTTAACTAAGGGTATGCATACCATTGCGCTAAACTTTGCAAAGGATGGACTGCAAGAAAACCTTGGGATTAAAGCAATAATAATCAAAAAAAACTAAAACATTATGAAAAAACTTACTCTTATTTTTGCAGTACTCTTCGCTATGAGTATTGCAGTGGGCTGTCAAGAAGAGCCTGAACCAACTCCAGAAGTTCCTGAAGTTACACCAGATGAACCAGAAGATGAACCAGAAGTCGATGAACCAAAAGAACCAGATGGGGATGCACTTGTTGCATATAATGCAACCGATGAGGCTCTAGCTCTGTATGAGTATCTTCAAGAAACTGCAGGTGACTATATCATCTCGGGAAGTATGGCAAACGTAAGTTGGAACATCTCGGAAGCTCAGTGGGTTGAACAACATATTGGTAGCTATCCAGCGATGGCAGGCTTTGACTATATCAATCTTTATGGTGATTGGATGGACTATACTGATATTTCTGTTCAAAAGGATTGGTGGGATAATAACGGTCTTATTACAATTTGTTGGCACTGGAAAGTACCTATTACAGGTGGTAGTTCGTCGTATGCATTCTACACCGATGAAACATTATTCGATATTTCGAATGTTACTAATGAATCGAGCTGGGAGTATCGTGTGCTGGAGGCGGATCTTGAAACAGTGGCTGACAGATTGTTAGTTCTTAAAGATGCAGGAATTCCTGTTATTTGGAGACCTTTGCACGAAGCTTCAGGTGGCTGGTTCTGGTGGGGAGCAAAGGGTGCAGAGCCTTTTAAAGCCCTTTGGAAAATGATGTTCGAGGTTTTCGAAGAAAAAGAAGTTAATAATGTTATTTGGTGCTGGACTACCGAAGTTACCGATGATGATTGGTATCCAGGTGATGAGTATGTGGATATTATTGGTCGTGATAAGTACAACGTATGGGCTTCGTCACTTGCGGATAATTACGAAACTCTTACCGAGAAATACCCAGGTAAATTATTGACTCTTAGTGAGTTTGGTAGTATTAATAATGACGTATTAATTCTTGATCAACAGTGGTCTTGGTTTATGCCTTGGTATGACTATAGCCGCACTCTAAACCCTGGTAGCGAAACCTTTGAGAGTCGTGACCACACCTATGCAACTGCTGACTTTTGGGATTCAGCAAGAGCAAATGAAAGAGTTCTCTTTAGAGAAGATATGCCTAATTTAAAATAATATAAAAATATGAAAAAAGTAACAACATTGCTACTATCGCTGTGTGCGGTAACAGGTAGCTGGGCAAGTGATGGCTCGCCAGCAGAGGAGCTAATCACTAAAATCGAAAATGGAATTAAGAACGAAGTGATTATGCTTGGTCACCAAGATGCGACTGTCTATGGTCATACGTGGAAGTACGAAGATGGTCGCAGTGATGTACTCGAAGTAGTGGGTGATTATCCTGCTGTAATGGGTTGGGAGCTTGGCGGATTGGAGCTTGGTGATGCAGAGAGTTTGGATGGTGTGCCATTCGATTTGATTCGCGCTGAGGTTCAAAAACAACACGCACGTGGTGGTATCAATACTATGTCGTGGCACGCTTTTAACCCTATGGGTGGCGACTCGTGGAATGAGCACGAGGGTGTAGTTACCTCTATTTTGGAGGGTGGCGAGAACTATGATATGTTCCAAGAGAGATTGGAAGTAGTTGCAGAGTTCCTTTTGTCGCTTAAGGATAAGAAGGGTAACCTTATTCCTATTATTTTCCGCCCTTGGCACGAGCACGATGGTAATTGGTTCTGGTGGGGTGATAAGTGGTGTACACACGAGGAGTATCGCCAGTTGTGGGAGATGACCCACGATTATATGACCGAGCGTGGACTCAATAGCCTAGTGTGGTGCTATATGCCTGGATTTAGCGATAATTACGAGAAAGTTCCTGCCGTGGAGCAATTCGATATGGTAGGTGTGGATGCTTATCAAGGCAAGGATAATGTAGAGGGGTATCGTGAGAGTATGGAGTCTAAGTTTGAGGCACTAAGTGAGTATGCAAAGAGGTACAACAAGCCGATTACAGTTTCGGAGACTGGCTCAGAGAGCCTGCCAACCCCGAATTGGTGGACAGAGGTTATCTATCCATTGATTGAGAACCAGCCAGTGAGCTATGTGCTATTTTGGCGCAATGCTTGGGATAAGCCAGAGCACTTCTATTGTGCGTATAAGGGGCATTCCTCAGAGGATGATTTCCGTGAGTTTGTAGCGACAGATAAGATTATCACAGCCAAAGAGGTTAAGAAGTACACTAAATAATATAATAGTGCAATTTCAAACGAAAGGGGGCTAGCAGGAGTAAATTCTGCTAGCTTTTTTTTGTCTTATTATTTGGTATATAATAATTTATCATTATATTTGTTGCGGTGTAACGTATAAAAACAATATATATGGATAAATAAAAAGGCTTTTATAAGCTAAAAATACATAAAAAGCGTTAGCTTTATCTTGTCTTATGAAACTTAGGAATTTTCAC
>JAWXTM010000043.1:0-15556 GCA_044433505.1 Rikenellaceae bacterium | reverse complement strand
TCTTTGATTTTTAGGCAAGGCATTCGCCTTGCTATTGCTCTAGCGGACTGATTCCATCGTTCTTTTGTGAACAAAAGAACCAAAAAACTTTAATCATTTTAGTCTGTAATACTACAAGCTAAAACTATAGCAATACAACAGAGCTATAGTTTTGGGAGTTTGCGCTAGCTTTCGGTTGTACAACCGAAAGATTTTTGTCTTTGATTTTTAGGCAAGGCATCCGCCTTGCTCATTGCTCTAGCGGACTGATTCCATCGTTCTTTTGTGAACAAAAGAACCAAAAAACTTTCATTATTTTAGTCTGCTCTAACCTACACTATAACAACGCCCCCCTAAAAAGCTCTGCCAAATCAAGCCTCTCCCATCCAAAAAAAGTAAAGCCGTCTTGCTCATAAGAATCCTGACCAAAATGCCCATAAGCCGCCGTTGGTGAATAAATCGGTGCCGTTAACCCAAAACGCTCCACTATCTTAGCTGGACGCATATCCACTAAGCCAAGAACCTTTGCTGCCAACTCGCCATCACTAATTGAAAGCTTAGATGTACCACGAGTATCAACAAACAGGCTCACTGGTTGAGCCACACCAATAGCATAAGCCACCTGCACCACAACCTCATCACAGATACCTGCTGCCACCATATTCTTAGCAATATGGCGAGTAGCATAGGCTGCCGAGCGGTCGACCTTCGAAGAGTCTTTACCCGAGAATGCGCCACCACCGTGACCAGCCTTACCCCCGTAAGTATCCACAATAATCTTACGACCCGTCAGCCCAGTATCACCGTGAGGCCCCCCAATACAGAACTTACCAGTTGGATTTACGTGCAAGATATAATCATCCTGAATCAAGTCACAGAGCTGATCCTCACGCTTCGAGAGTGATTTTTTGAGTTCAGGGATTAGTATATTTTCGACATCAGCCTTGATTTGTTCAACCGTCACATCTTCGCTATGTTGGGTTGAGATGACGATAGTGTGTACTCTCAGAGCCTCACCCTTTTCGTTATACTCAATAGTGACTTGGCTCTTAGCATCTGGGCGAAGGTAGGTCATAGCCTCCCCTTTGCGACGAATGCTAGCAAGCTTGCGCACCAAAAGGTGAGAGAGCATCAGTGCGGCAGGCATATAGGAAGCTGTTTCACGACAAGCGTACCCAAACATCATACCTTGGTCACCAGCACCTTGTTCTTCTTTTTGTTCACGTTCTACGCCTTGGTTAATATCAGAGGATTGTTCGTGGATTGCGCTAAGTACACCGCACGAGCTAGCCTCAAAACCAAGCTTAGCATCATTATATCCGATACGGTCGATAACTTTGCGCACGGTACTCTGCACATCAACATAAGCCGAGGACTTAACCTCGCCACTCACTACCACTAGTCCTGTGGTGCAGAGTGTTTCGCAAGCTACCTTTGAGCTTGGGTCTTGTTTTAGGAATTCATCGAGTATGGCATCA
This sequence comes from Rikenellaceae bacterium, assembly GCA_044433505.1. Taxonomy (GTDB): domain Bacteria; phylum Bacteroidota; class Bacteroidia; order Bacteroidales; family Rikenellaceae; genus Mucinivorans. The sequence goes on along the minus strand of JAWXTM010000043.1, from coordinate 14,099 downwards.
GAGATTTGGTCAGCCACTTTATCTGGGTGACCTTCGCTAACTGATTCTGAAGTAAATAGATAGTTCATTCTTTTTTAGTGTGTGTTTTAAAATTAAAGGGGTCAGTTTTTAGAAGTCCCCTAAAGACTGCTTAGGTAGCGTTCCACTTCGAGTGCTGCAACGCAACCCGATCCAGCAGCCGTAATAGCTTGGCGATAGTGCGGATCTTGCACATCACCTGCTGCCCATACCCCCTCTACATTTGTACGACCAGTACCAGAGGCGGTCTTAATATATCCAGCCTCGTCCAACTCAATCTGCCCCTCGAAAAGCGCAGTTACTGGGGTGTGCCCAATAGCTAGGAAGAAACCATCAATTTCGATTTGGCGAATCTCGCCATTATTGTGTTTTAGTAGTGCACCTGTTACTCCTTGGTCATCGCCTAAGATTTCTACGGTATTGTGTTCAAATAGCACTTCGATTTTCTCGTTATCAAAGACTCTTTGCTGCATTGCTTTGCTAGCTCTAAAGTGGTCTTTACGAACAATCATATAGACTTTTTTGGCAAGTCCAGCAAGGTAGGTAGCCTCCTCGCAAGCGGTGTCGCCACCACCCACAACAGCCACAGTCTTTTTGCGATAGAAGAAGCCATCACAGGTAGCACACGCCGAGACCCCTAGCCCACGGAATTTTTCCTCAGACTCTAGCCCCAAGTAGCGAGCCGTTGCACCTGTCGAGATAATAACGGTTTGGGCTTCAATGTGATGTTCCCCACCATTAATCTCCACAGCGAAAGGTCTTTTACTAAAGTCTACTTTCGTAATATAACCGCTACGCACCTGAGTACCAAAACGAAGCGCCTGAGCCTTAAGGTCTGCCATCATTTCAGTTCCAGTAGTTCCGTTGGGATAGCCTGGGAAGTTTTCGATTTCGGTTGTAATAGTGAGCTGTCCACCAGGGGTCATTCCCTCATATACAACAGGGTTTAGCATTGCTCTTGAAGCATAGATTGCCGCAGTGTAACCAGCTGGTCCACTACCGATTATTAGTGTTTTTACTTGTTCCATATTGCTTTTTTTATCAAAAAAGTTGTTTTTAGAGTACAAAAGTAGTAAATTTGCGTTAATATATGGCATAAAACGAACCAAAAAACGAGATGTTGCATAAAAAATACTCTTTTCTATTTATTTGTATGGCACTGGGCGCACTTTCGTGTACTCAGCGTACCTATATGACCAGCACCATCTTCCCCGCCACATTGCCCAGTGCGCCAGCTGTTACACCTGAAGTAGTGCCCGAAGTGGTAGAGGTTGAGGTTGAGGTTGAGGTGGTTGAGGAGCAGCAGGTCGCCGAAGCTGAGCAGGTAGCAACAAAGAGTGAGTATATGGAGTTCTACGACATCTTTAGTGATTCTAGGATTACATCTCTGTCAATTAATCTTGATGAACTCGCCGAGGAATTTGCCTACCCTATCGAGGAGAGTGAAGTCAGCTCACCTTATGGCATAAGGTCTGGCAGAATGCACTCAGGGCTTGACCTTCGTGCACCGCAGGGTACACCAATTTACTCTATCTTTGATGGCGAGGTAACCTTTAGCAAGTTCTATAAGGACTATGGCAATGTGATATTGGTTAGTCACGACAATGGGCTTGAAACGATCTATGCACACAACTCCGAAAACCTTGTGGAGGTTGGGGATGAGGTTAGTGCTGGTGATAAGATTGCGCTGTGCGGAAAGACTGGGAATGCTACGGGCTACCACCTGCACTTTGAGGTTAGGGTGAGTGGAAAGACTATTAATCCTGAAATAATACTGGATGTTGATAATGAATACCTTCAAGAGGGTACACTAATGCTTGTAAAAGAGCCTGATGGGACGATAACTGCTACGCTGCAAGCTCCCGAAAATCAGAGTGAAAGTATTGAAATAAAACCCCTAGATCCATCACAAAGCAAGGGCGTGCTTATTGATGGCAAGGTCTATGAAGCACCTCAGACTACTCTCAAAGAGGTCTACCATACCGTCAAGAGTGGCGATACGCTCAGTGGAATTGCTGCGCAATATTCAACCACAGTCTCTGAAATCTGTAAGCTCAATAATATAACTACCAGAACAACTATCAAAACTGGACAAAAACTTAGAATAAAATGATACAAAGAAGACAAACTCTCTACCTATTTTTCGTAGCAATTATCTGCTCGCTGACACTCTTTTTTCCGCTAGCGGAGATTACATTCACCGCACCAGATGCGCTTGTTTCGATAGCAGGAGTGAGTGATGGCGGTACTTACACCATCTGGGGAATTGAGTACCTGAATGGCGAAAAAGATCCCTTTGTATATCACGGCTACCTAACAATTCTTTCGGTAATACTCCCTATTATTATTATCTTCCTTTACAGAAAACGGGAACTTCAGTTTAGACTCTGTATCGTCGAAGGTATCTTTGTACTTGGGCTAGTTGGCTTTGCAGTGATGGGTATTGTAAGACTTGGGACAATTACCCAAGCACCTGGCTATGTGGTTAACCATACTATCTGGGCACTAAGCCCTATTGTAGCACTGCCATTTATCGTGATGTCGTGCAAGAGAATCCTCAAAGATATTTGGCTACTAAGAGATAGCGATAGAATTAGATAATATGATACTCAGACAAAAATTCTTGGCGCACGTTGGGCAAACTTCCCCTTCACCGTTACTCGTTGAAGTAGAAAGGGCGGAAGGGGTCTTTTTGTACACCCCAGAGGGCAAGTGTTACTTTGACCTTATCTCTGGTGTGTCGGTATGCAACGTGGGGCACTCAAACCCTGTGGTAAAGGAGGCTATTAAACGTCAGGTTGATAGCTATATGCACACTATGGTCTATGGCGAAACTGTGCAGAGAGTACAAGTTGAATTTGCCGAAGAACTCTCAAAGGTATTGCCCGAAGATATTGATAGCGTCTATTTTTTGAATAGTGGGGCGGAGGCTATCGAGGGTGCTATGAAGCTCGCTAAGAGGGCTACGGGGCGCACCGAGATTATCTCGATGATGGGGGCGTATCACGGCTCTACTCACGGCGCACTCTCTATTCAGGGGGGCGAGGAGTATAAGACTGCTTTCCGTCCGCTGCTTAGTGACGTTAGGCAAATTCGCTTTAATAATTTTGAGGATCTGGAGCTTATTACTCAGCGTACAGCCTGCGTAGTGAGCGAGGTGGTGCAGGGCGAAGCAGGGGTTATAGTACCTAAAGAAGGCTACCTAGAGGCACTTAGCGCACGTTGTAAAAGCGTGGGTGCACTGCTCGTAATAGATGAGATTCAAACGGGACTGGGGCGTACAGGTGAGCTTTTTGCCTCAACTAAATATGGCGTAAAACCAGATATAATATGTATGGCTAAGGCTCTTGGTGGAGGACTACCTCTGGGAGCATTCGCCGCCAATAGAGCAACAATGATGACCCTGACCGAAAACCCAGTACTTGGGCATATCACTACCTTTGGTGGTAACCCTGTGTGCTGTGCTGCTGGACTCTCGGCACTTAGGTATATTCAAAACAATGACCTCTGTAAGAGAGCTAGTGCAATGGGTGAACTCTTTGAGAGAGAGCTTGGGGGCGTTGAAGGCGTGGTAGAGATTAGGCGCAGTGGGCTGATTATGGCAGTTGAGCTTGGCTCTAGTCAAAGGCTGTTCGATATTATGGATGAGTTCAAGGAGTGTGGGATAATGAGCGATTGGTTCTTGTTCTGCGACACTGCCTTTAGAATCTCGCCACCTCTGACCATCACTGAAAAGGAAGTGCGTGAGGTCTGCCAACTAATTAAATCTGCAATCAATAAAATCATAAAATAATGAAAAAGATATACACACTACTAATAATTATTGTCAGCATCTTTGGCAGTGCAACTGCTCAAGAAATTACCGCACCAGAGGTCGATAGCCTAGTGCTTGCAAAGATTGATAGCTACCGCCCTAAACTAGAGGCTATGGAACTGCAATACCCAACCCTCACTAGCGACAAAAGTAAAGCCAAACTCGCCGCTAAATACGATAAACTGCAAGCTAAATGCAATACTGATATTCAAAATATCTATGCCAAGTATATAAATGTGGATGGCGTTGTGCAAAGAGTCTTTACCCTACGCACTTCTATTGATAAGGAATCATTGAAGCAAATCTGCGAAAATATTAGCCCAGAGGTGCGCAGTAGTGACCCCTATGTCAAGAGCCTAGAGATGCATATTAATAGCTATCAAGTGGCGGTTGGGGATACTATTGGCGACTTTAAGGCTATAACTTCTAATGGTCACCAGTTTAACTACGGTGAATTTCGCTACGAAAAGGATGTGTTGCTGATCTTTGGGGATATTCAGACAATGCCTCTTGAGGTAAGGATGATACTTCAGGTTATGTATAAAGAGGTTGATCTTTCGAAACTTGAGTTTGTTTCTTTTATGGGAGGTAGTTCGGCAGCTGAACTTAAGAGTGCGGCAAGGGCAGCTCAGATAGAGTGGTTGGTTGCCTCTGATTTTAGGGAGGATCACTCTCCGTTGCGCATTGCATTTGGGGTAATAATCGAACCTACGCTTGTCTATATTTCTAAGGGTGGAGCAATAGAGATAATGGAGAGTGGGCTTTCGGATGCAACTATAGATAAGATAAAGGAGCAGAGTTACAAGTAGCTTTTAGTAATTTACTATCCGCCACGCTGTTGGGTACATATTATTTACACGTGTGCCAAGACCCTTGACAAAACCTAGTGGCAGTCCACTAAACGAAACCACCTGAACGCCTCTCGAAAAAAGCTCGGCAGGGAGTGCTCCCTTACGTAAATACTCCAAAGCAACTTCTAGTGATACCTCCGTTGATGGGTAAATATCTCTATTACGATAGCTATATAATGCATAGGCGTGTGCAGGTTTCAGCTCCTCACGAATCAACTCCCCAAACTCCACTCCGCTATAAAGAATCTGCACCCTATGGGCACGCAACCGCTCCACTACCTCTAGCATAGCCTCGCTGTAACCATAAATCCTCCCACCAATTTCCACCTCCAAGAGGGGTAGTGTTGAGTACTTACTAATCCTTTTCGCTCTCTTTTCAGCCTTATATTTTTTAGGCGAATTTTCTTCGCCAATATATCTTAATACTGCTACATAAAGCCCCTCACCACGCACCTCATTAGGGTAAAAGTGCGACCCCACACCCTTTGAGCTATTGCCCCACTTTTGGGTATATTCATTACACTGCTCAAAGTCACCACTCTCGATCAGCCATCGTACATTCCCCTCGTTCTCAACCCTATTAAAAGTACAGGTGCTAAAAATTAGGTATCCACCCTCACGTAGCATCTTCTTTGCATCGAAGAGTATCTTGCGCCCCCTTGCAGCACAAAGCTCCACCGCTCCCACACTCCACTCCCCACGTGAGGCATTGTCCTTACGAAACATCCCCTCGCCAGAGCACGGTACATCAACGACCAGCACATCGACCAACCCCTCAAGCGGTACGCTAAGTTGTTCGACCTCTGCGCTAGTGACCACGCTATTACCCTCGCCCCATCTAACAATATTTTGTGCAAGTATCCCAGCCCTTTGTTTAATAACTTCATTGGCAATGACCACTCCACGGCTGCCCACCACACTACTTACGTGCGTTGACTTGCCCCCTGGTGCAGCACACAAGTCGACCACCGTAAGACCCTCTCTTCCCTCAACAATTTCGCTTAAAATCTCCCCAACGACCATCGAGCTAGCCTCTTGAACATAGTATCCACCAGCAGCGTGGCGAGGGTCTATGGTAAAGTTTGGGCGTTCCTCTAGATACCTTCCCGATGCGCACCACGGCACGCAATCACTCCACTCACACTCCATCATTTTTAGAGGGTTGAGTCTAACGGATACTTCGGGTTCTTTATCTAGTGCCTCGCAGAGTCCACGAGGGTTAAATTGGCGAAATCTTTCAGGTAGTGCTAAGTGTTTCATATTCTTAATTATCCTTTTGGGGAGAGCATAGCTATCACCTTTTCGACTACATCTAGTCGAGCTTGCTCGCTACTTGCAATATCGTGGATATCTATATCAATGGTTAGTATTGGAGATTTATCATAGCTAAATGTCCAATCTTCGTATAGCTCGCCGAGTGATTCGAGGTAGCTTTTCTCTATTGCCATTTCGTAGGTACGTCCACGTTTCTTAATATTTTTTAGTAGTTGTTTGCTAGAGCCTTTTAGGTAGACCAGCAGCACGGGAGGTTCAATAGTATTGATAACTTGGTTATAGAGTTCGTAGTAGCTATTCAGGTCACGATTACCGAGTAGGTGGTTATTGTGCAAGTTTTTGGCAAAGACCTCGGCATCCTCGTAGATAGTTCTATCGACAATAGTATTACGCCCCGAGGCGCTCATTGCGCTGAGCTTGCGCCACCTCATACCCAGAAAATAGATCTGCAACGAAAAGCTCCACTCCTTCATATTCTCGTAGAAGTCATCGAGATAGGGATTTTGGTCATCGCCTTCGCATAGCGACACATTGTCCCACCCTAGCCTCTGGCTAAGCATTTCAGCGAGTAGGCTCTTGCCTGATCCGATATTTCCTGCAATAGCGATATACATTTCAGTCTACTTTAGTTGTTGCATTTCAAGCAGTTTACTATATAGTCCACCTTTGGCGGATAGCTCCGTGTGAGTGCCCTGTTCGACAACCCTACCAGACTCTACCACAATAATCTTATCGGCATTGGCAATAGTACTAAGCCTATGGGCAATAACCAACGAGGTACGCCCCTTAAGTAGTGTGGTGAGTGATTCCTGTACGATTCTCTCGCTCTGGGTATCGAGTGCCGAGGTAGCCTCATCAAGTATTAGTATCTCTGGGTTGCGCAGCAGTGCGCGAGCGATGGAAAGCCTCTGGCGTTGTCCACCACTGAGCTTCAACCCTCTATCCCCAATATTTGTATCAAAACCATTGTCGCACTCCTCGATAAACTCTAGCGCACCAGCCATCTTAGCAGCCTGTATGACACTCTCTTTCGAGGCAGCGTTATTACCCATACGGATATTACCCTCTATGGTATCATTAAAGAGTATGGTATCTTGTGCAACGATGCCAATTTTATCACGCACGCTATCAATAGTATAGTCCCTGACATCAACGCCATCGACAAATACCCCCCCACTCTGTGGGTCATAAAAACGTGGAATAAGATCCGATATGGTAGACTTTCCACCCCCTGAGGGCCCCACCAAAGCCACTGTTTCGCCGTGGTTAATGGTAAAGGAAACATTATGCAACACTTCTCGCTCCTCGTAGCTAAAGCAAACGTTTTTGAATTCTATACCACTATTGAATTCTTTTAAAGAGGTTGCATCCTCTTTATCACGCACCTCGATAGGAGTATCAATAAGCCCTAGTATTCTATCCCCTGCTGCAATACCTTGGTTGATATTACCAAATGCCTCGGCAAGTTGTCTGGCAGGACGAGTCACCTGCGAGAAGATTGCAAGATAGGTAAAGAATGCAGAAGCCTCCAACTCACCGTTCAAAATCATAGAACCCCCGTAGACCAATATAATAGAGATTGAACCTACGCTCAGGGTTTCGCTCACAGGTGAGGCGAGTTGCTGGCGTGAGGCAATACGTCGCATAATCTTGGAGTAGAGTCCATTCTGCGCAGTGAATTTATCAGCAACATACTCCGTTGCATTATACCCCTTGATGGTCTTCATTGAACCGAGTGACTCATCGAGCGTTGTGACAATCTCACCAAAGGTTTCCTGCCCCTTTTTAGCCGAGTGGCGCAATCGCTTAACAATAGTACCAATAATCAAAGCAATCACAGGTAGTACCGCAATGGTAAAGAGGCTCAACTCACCCGATATATTTATAAGTACAATCAGGTAACCAGCCAACAACATAGGCTCTTTGAAGAGAATCTGTAGGGTATTGGTCACACAGAACTGCACCACTTGCACATCGCTAGTGATTTTGCTCATAATATCTCCCTTGCGCTGCGAGGTAAAGAAGCTAACTTGAAGTCTCACTACTTTATCAAAGACAGCGTTACGGATTTTCTCTAGGGTATGGATTCTAAGGTTCTCCATAATTCGCCCCGAGAGGTAGCGAAATGTATTGCTCAACAAGACTATTATGATAGTAAGTATTGCAAGTGCCACTAGCATATCCTTTACATTGTAGCCATCTCCAACGATATTGCCGAGCCAGTAGTTTATCATATCTTGTGCATACTCAGTAGAGAAAGCGAACTCTGGGGGAGATTGCACCACTGCCATCATCTTTTCAGGATTGAACATCGTTTGGATGATGGGATATAGCATCACATAGGTGAAAGTATTGAATATAGTGTATAGCACCATACAGACAAAGTATGGCAGAGCATACCGTGAGTAGGGTTTGCCGTAGGAAAGTATTCTAAAGTATGTTTTCAATATCTTTTAAAGTTTTTATTTTTCGCCAAATGCCTTTAGTCCATCCTGAAGGAACGCCACAAAACCCTCTACATTAAGGTCATAGGCTCTAGGATCAGTTAGCACTACATCAGTTGATGGGTCTAGTATCACATAGTATGGCTGAGCATTGATGCCGAAGCGTTCGATTTGCCACGAAGCATTAATCTTGCCAATAGTCTTGCGCACTCTGCCCTTAGAATCAGTTACCCAGTCGCTCTCTGGTAACTCTTTTTTATCATCGACATAGAGCGCAATAATCACATAGTCATTATTTAGGATACTAAGTACCGCAGGGTCGCTCCATACATTTGCCTCCATTTCTCGGCAATTCACACAGCCGTGACCAGTAAAGTCCAAAAAGACTGGCTTGCCTACTTTCTTGGCATACTCCATACCCTCTTCAAAGTCAAAGAAGCCTTGTAGGGAGTGTGGTAGGTGCAGAAATTCTGAGAACTTTGGCTTACCACTCTCTAGTTGTAGGGTATTAGCAGGCAATGCTGCGCTTTGTTGGTTCATTACGAAGTCTTGGGTAGCAAGTGGAGGCATATAGCCACTCAGTGCCTTAAGCGGTGCACCCCACATACCAGGTAACATATAGACAACAAATGCAAAGGAAATGATTGCAAGGAATAGTCTTTTAACCGAAACTGTTTCCATCTTAGAGTCGTGCGCAAAACGAAGCTTGCCAAGTAGGTATAGACCAAGCAGCGTAAATATTACTATCCAAAGTGCCAAATAAACCTCTCTGTCGAGTAGCCCCCAGTGGTAGGTCTGATCGGCAACCGAAAGGAATTTTAGACCAAGTGCCAATTCCAAGAAACCTAGCACAACCTTTACTGAATTAAGCCAACCGCCCGATTTTGGTAGGTTTTTAAGTAGCGAAGGGAATAGCGCAAAGAGCGTAAATGGAAGCGCAAAGGCTGTCGAGAATGCAAGCATCGTGATGATTGGTTCCCAGATTTCGCCTTGGGTTGATTTTACTATAATAGTACCAACAATAGGGCCCGTACAGCTAAATGATACTAGCACCAAAGTGAGTGCCATAAAGAATACACCCAGTAGTCCACCCTTCTCGGATGCACGGTCGCTATTATTAACCAGCTTCGAAGGCATAGTAATCTCAAATGCACCGAAGAACGATGCCGCAAAGACCATAAATATCAAGAAGAAGAGTACGTTAGGTACCCAGTGAGTAGCCAGCCAGTTGAAAATATCTGCCGTAACCGCCTCTCCACCACCAAAGTAACTAATACCAATAATCACTGCAATAGGAAGTGTATAGAGTGCAATAATAGAGATGCCATAGACCATTGCAAGGAATCTGCCACGAGCCTTAGTACCGCTACCCTTGATAAAGAAGCTCACGGTCATAGGCACCATAGGGAATACGCAAGGGGTCAGGAGTGCCGCAAAGCCCCATAGTATTGCCTCGATAATAACGCTCCATAGCGATTTTGAGCTAGAATCAGTTGTAGAGGTTGAGGTAACTTCTGCGCTTGCAGGGACTGTAAAGGTAAATTCATACTCCTCGGGAGCAATACAACTAGAGTCGTCGCACGCCTGCCACTCCACAGTACCAGTAACTACTGCATCACTACCACTATTATTAACAAAGTTTTGGGTAAAGCGTGCAGTTTCGCCATAGCAACCAATTTCGAATTCAAAGATAGGATCCATCTCACGCACTGGTTTGTCGAGTTCCACCATTTCGCCAGCCAGTTCCACACCTTGGGGCAGTGTAAAGGTAAAGACTGTAGCGTTAGGGCCATACTCATAGGGCCCAAGGTCGTAGATATGCCACGGGGCAGGTGCAGTAGCGGTGATGTGAAGTTCAGAGCCTTCCATTTCGTAGCTCCATTTCACGGGATTTTCAGGCATTTGCGCTAGTGCAGTACTAGTTCCTATTAGGAAAAGCAGTGTTGAGAGGATTAATTTTTTCATTTATTTGGTTTTTATTTTTTACAAAGTTATAAAAATTCCTCAAAGTAGAGCATTTCCTTACATTTTTTTTGGGTGTTGCTGGGCGCACTAGGTGATTAGAGCTTGTAGTATTACAAACTAAATGATTAAAGTTTTTGGTTCTTTTGTGAACAAAAGAACCAAAAACTTTCATTATTTAGTCTGCTCTAACTTATATTATTCCTAACTTTCATCATACTGCCACACAAAAAAAAACAGCAAACTACACCGTACTTTGAAATAATTTTAGTACCTTTGCAAAATATAATTGCACTAAAACAACTGGGGTTGACGGGTTTTGACAGCGGATGATGGGTGCGACTAAGCATACGGAGGCTCTCGTCTGGCCTGCCTCCTTAATATTAAGACCTGACAATTTTGACTGGCAATAGAAGCTATGCACTCGCTGCGTAATCTGAAGTATAGTAAGATTTGCTTAATCCGCTTGGCCTAGGCTGCCGAGCCGACGAGTACCCGTTCAATGTCCTACTCTCTTCGGACAACGGACTATGGGTATCAAACCTGTAAGAGATGGGCTTTACAAATCGCCTTGTTTGTGAGACCGAGATTTAGAGGATAAGCCTTAGAGTTGGTTGTTTTCCGCCAGCTTTTTGGACGAAAACTAAGCGAAAACTAAGTATGTAGAAAGGTTGTGGCTGCACTGTTTGGACGGGGGTTCGATTCCCCCCAGCTCCACAAAAAAAGAGCGGTGATGTTTATCAGTAAACATCACCGCTCTTCTTTTTATTCTAAACTCTACGATTATTGAGGAGTTGTGTAAACCAAACGATATAGATCTTCGTAAGGGACATATGTACCAGGATCAAGACCGTATGCCACAGCGGCGTACTCTTTACCTGCTGTCAGACCTGAGTAAGTCTTAGACTTAGCACCATATCCTGCACCAACTTTGTTGTAAGCGTAGTCATTGTCCCAGTCATTAGACGAACCAGCAGAGTATCTTAGGTAGCTAATGATTTCCGCATCAGTCTTGTCAGCATAGTTAGCATTATCAGTTGCAAAGTGAGCTGGGTGATATTGCGAACTTACTTCACTAGGAGTAAATGTAAATGTTGAAGAGTTCGAAGTACTTGCTGTTTGAGCGATAGTGACAACAAAATTGTCATTGTACGATGCAACAGCAGTAGTATCGAATAGGATAGAAGGCACTTTGCTTTCGTCCACATCGCCATTACCATCTAGTGGGAATGCACAGATTAGGTATGCAGTACTTCCAGAAAGTTCCCATTCGTTAGTAGTAGCGTGGCCGCTAAGGTCAGCGTTGAAGATATACTTATTGTCAACTGTAGTGAAGCTCATATCTTTTTCCTTGATAAGGTCGTGGATATTTTTTGCAACACCGACAGGTGATTTCTCGTCAACGAAGTATAAGTCGTAAGATCTCATAATACCGATAGCGTAGTTACCAGAGTAACCGTTCATATCGTTAGAAACGATAAATGATTCGTAGGTAGCTTCGTCAGCAAGTTCGAAGTTGAAGTCACCACATTTCACTACAAGGGTAACACCTTCGTTGTAGGCTTCAAAGAAAGTACCGTCTTTAGCTTGGATTTCGTTTACAGTAAGCTTACAAGTGCTAGTTTGTTCGCCACAGTAGATAGCACCCATTGCATAGTACTCGCTGATGTCAAGTGAGCTGAATCTGTTACCAGTCACAGTAAGGTAGGTAGTAGTCTTAGGGAATGCAAGTTCTGCGATACTGTTGTAGCTACAGTCAATAACTTGAAGCTCAGGACAAGGTGTAATGTCTAGTTCTGTGAAGCTATTGTTGTTACATTTGAGCGTTGTTAGCTTAGGGTTGTAAGTAAGATCTAGGCTAGTTGCTGCGTTGTTAGAGTAATCTAGGTAAGTGAGTTCAGTATTGTACTGAATGTTCAATTTTGCAACGTTATTGTAGGCAAAGTCAAGTTTTTGAAGTGCAGTAAAGTAAGCTAACTCACCAGCAGACTTGATATAGCTATTTTCAAGGTTAAGGTAAGTAACTACCGCAGCCTCAGCATACGAAATCTCACCGTCACCGTTGGTGTCAATAGTATTAGGTTCGTGGTATGCGTAAGCGTAGAATAGTCTAGCTTTGAAAGTAGAGTCAGCAAAGACGATAATATCGTCAGGGTCAGATGTAGCTGATTCTTGTGTAAGTGCAGCGTAGATAGCTTCAAGACCTTCGCCAGCAACTTCTAGAGTAGCTTGACGAGATGTAGGAGCAGTATTAGCATCTACAGTTACAGTGATAGTAGCGTTACCTTCGCCAGCAACTTTGTCGATACTTAGCCAATCTAGGTCAGCACCGTCAGCGTCATAAGCAGAAACAGACCAGATCACGTTCGATGCAATATCGAATGAGAAGACAGATTCTACAGCACCAATGGTATAAGATTCTTCGATAGTAGATGTAAGTTCAGGGAGTTCAGCGTTAGGGGCTGCTTGTGCAACATTCACGCTAATTGATTCAACGCCCGATGCACTAATTGTAAGTACTGCTGAGCGAATATCATCACTGTCATTTGCGCTAGCCATAACGGTTACAGTTTTGTCAGTAGATCCGCTAGTAGGGCTTACGCTTAGCCACGATGCGTCAGCGGGCACAGAGATGCTCCAGTCAGCGTTCGAGGTAACTTGGATTTCTTTAGTTTCGCCTTCAGTTGAGAACGAAAGTGAAGTGGTGTTCACCTCAAGTGTGTAGGTTGCAACTGGATCTGGATCTTCACATCCAAATGCAAGAACCATCGCACAAGCGAGAAGCAGGAAAGTTTGAATTTTTTTCATAGTATAATTTATTTTTAAAGAGTTGTTATTTTTGAGCAACTTATCGTATTGATACTTTTTGCTACACCTAAATTTTGTCAAGAAGGGGAAGTACTCCTCCCCCTCTTGCAAAATCTATTTCTAAAATAGAATGATCATTATTCAGTATCAGACCAGCTGAAATCAGCCTTGAATAGTCCTGAATCAGCAACGAAAGGAGGTGTTGAACCCACAACGCTAAATGCGTAAGCTGTAAAATCTTCACCATACTTAATATCTCTACTAATAGTACCTTTGTAAAGGAACATAGTATAAGAAGATGATGCTAGAATAGCTGCGATAATTTCATCGTCGGTCTTTCCCGCATAATAGTAAGTTGGGAATGCATAAGTGTAAGTATAAACATCACTATTGCTAGGAGTGAAAGTAATGGTTTTATACGAATCTTCATCAGCAGTCAATGCAATTCCAACAGTAAAACCAGCCTCTGGATCGGTAGTACCTGGTTCTTCCACATATTCATACTCTAGTTTGAACAATTCGGTAACAGCAGCATTATTAGCATTTACACCAAATGCATAGATTACTTGAGCTTGACCGTTAGTCGTAAATTGTAGAGTTTGAGTTCCGCTGATAATATTGTCAGTGTACGCAGCTCCAAGTGCTTGGATAGCTTCTAGGATTTCGCTATCAGTTTTATCACCAAAATAAGTTGAGCTGTATGCGCAAGCGAAGTAGCTTGTAGTTTCATCACTAGGAGTGAATGCAACTGACATTGACGAAGATGAACCTTCAGTTACGTCCATACTAACTGTAAAGTCGATTAGTTCAGGTTCAGTAGTTGATTCGTCAGTTGATTTGCTAAGTGCGATTGGAGTACCAAATGCACCGTTTGCATCAACTGGGATGATTACAAAGTAGCTATCGACATATCTAGTTTCTCCTGTG
>JAWXTM010000042.1:0-15581 GCA_044433505.1 Rikenellaceae bacterium | reverse complement strand
GATTATATAAATCAAAAGAGTTATAGCGTAGAGAACCCCAAAGGGTGGTGGACTCATAAAATGGTGCGCCAAAGTTTCGTGCATATCAAACGTGCTTTGCCTAATATGTTTCACTACCTAGACAATCCAAGCATTCCAAGTAATACGAATAGTTTAGAATCTTTCTTTGGTCATTTAAAACAGAACATATCACTTCATAGAGGGCTATCAAAAACTCATTATAAGAATTACGTAAAGTGGTATTTGTATTTTAGGAATATCGACTCTAAGAAATAGGTTTTTTTTAGGGATAATAGATTACCAGTAGAAAGGAAAGGGGATCTAAAAGACCCCCTTTCTACTGTATAATCATAAAGCTTATTCCTGACAAGTTGCTCCTCAGCAGAGCTTGTTTCCGCTTCAGCCTTACAATGCAAAGTTAGTGATAATTTTCTGATTAAAAAAAACACTGGTTAAAAATCTTAAAATCAATGAAAAAATCAACTGTTTTTTACCACATTACCCTTTTTGTGTAGTGTGGTGGGGTGCAGACTTTTTTATGATGAAAGCTTGTAGTATTACAGACTAAAAACTTTCTTGACTTAGTTTGTTTTACTACAAGCTCTAACAAACTTTGGGCATCTGGTGCCCACCTTTTTTTTTACTGACCCACAATAGTGCCTGATATACACCAATAACTCTGACCATTGCCCTCTGGCTCTCCCTGCGGAATTGATACCTCAATAGTATGCCACCCCCTGCGCAATACACCATCACTATCACAAAGATCTACATAAATTGGATTTGTAATAGTGCCCGGACACCAAGCCGAACGACTCAAATCCGATGAGCTAAGTCCATTCGAAAAATTACCCGAGGAAGGATTGCGCTGACGGTACGATCCGCAATCATCCCTCCACGGTGTATATTTCATCACCACATCGCCATCCAACCAAATTGTATTAGGCTTTGGATTAAACTCATCGCCACCGCTCCAACCACCGTGACCACTAGTAGTATAAACCAACATTGCACCCTTAATATCTTCCTCCACATAGAACCTTGCCGATAGCGGCTTCTCACCAAAAAAGACTGGGTAAGGCTGTCCTGCTTGCTCAAGAAGATTTACGGTGTTAAATATCGGTAGAACCACACCATCTTGTTTTGGATCTTTGCCACGTGAGGATGGATGATAGGCAATATCTAGTGAAATTTTGTGTCCTTTGTCAGTCCAATTACCGATATATGCGCCAACCCACACTTCGCCGTGGAGTGCTGGAGCAAGGTGCGTAACCTCTTGTTTAAAGACAGTCGAATCAGGCCAAACTTGCCCATAGACCTCATTATTGTTATAGCCACCAACGCCAAACGAGGTGAAGAAACGCATCAGCTCAAGTGGAACGCTGTACCCTTCGGTAGAGATCAGCCCATTGTAGTCAACATCGCCCGAGGTGAAGGCAGGAAGTGAACTAAGTCCTTTGGTTTCATCAGACGAGAGTGCATCCAAAACACTTTGCACACCGTCGCTCTGTGGAATCACAAAGAGCGAGCCTGTACGGTCATAAGCATCCTTAACGGAGCGTTGTGTAAGGGTCACAAAGATTGCCTTGCCTTCGACCTCATCTGGTAGCTTGACCTTGCGCATAATAATTGAGCCACCTGCTAGAGTATAGACACTATCTAGGTCACTCTCATTAAAGCTCTCTGGGCCTTTTGCGCCATTAAAGCCAAGATATTCATCCTCAAAGACGCTAATTCTCTCGACATCTTTATTTTGCACAAGGTAGTTAAAGTGAGGTGCAGTAACCTCTTCTCCCATACTCTTTGGCATAATATCTAGAGGGTGAATTGTTTGGCGCAGGTTTACAGATTCAGTAACGGTATTTCCGTTACGCACTATTTTAAGCACAAGCCCTTCTGGCACTCCATAGAGTGGTATAGGCGTTCCGCTATACCCAATGTCGGTTGTAGCCCACACCTCTATTGAGTTGGACTTTACGGTGATAGTGTATTTTAGGCATTTCCAACCATTCATATACTCACTCTGGGTACTAACCAACGTAAAGTCTTTACCGAGCTTGAACTCTTGTTCGCTGTAGAACATATCCTTGCCCTCGAATTCAGCAGTGGTGTAGAGTTTAGAGTCAGCGTAGTCGATATAGGTCTTTATGCTTTCCTCTTGGTAGAGCATTGCATAGTCCTTATCGGCTGTAAGGAATGTTGGCATTCCAGAGTCTTTTCCATTAAATGAGGTGCGGTACTCGACCGTAACGCCTGTTACTTTAGCCGTTCCACCTCTGTTTGGTTGTGCTGTGGCTGTGCTGCAAAGAGCGGGTAGAAGAGCAATGCTCAGTAATATTTTGTTTAGTTTCATTTCTTATCGGTGCAATATATTGTTATGTTTTTAGTCTTTAGTAGCTGTTCGTGAGAAATAAAGTAGCTTTTGTAGGGTTTACCATCTAGCAGAATCTTTTCTATGTAGATATTCTCTGGGCTAAGGTTTTTGGCTTCAATAGTGATAGAGCCTCCGCCATAGAATTCATCCGAGAGGTTAATGGTAGTTTTATCGAATACTGGTGTAGTGATAATATACTCTGCACGAGCAGGGCAGACTGGGTATAGCCCCATTTGCGAGAACATTTGCCAAGCACTCATCGTTCCTGCATCATCATTACCAGGTAGTCCACCAGGGGTGTTAGAGTAGAAGCTATCGAGGCAATATTTCACCCACTTTTGGGTTCTCCACTCCTCGCCCTTGATAAAGCTAAAGTAGTAAGGGTAGTTCATATCTGGTTCGTTACCCATATCGAAGTAACCCTTGGTGAAGCTAACTTCGAGCGAATCTACGAAGCGTTTCTTTGAGCCAAAGAGCTTGATAAGTCCCTCAATGTCATATGGAATTGAGAATGAGTAGTTCCACGAAGTGCCCTCGTGGAAGCCATTAGACGGTTCGAAGTTTTCGCCCTCCAATGGATTGAAACCCTCCATAAACTCACCATCCTCTTTAAGAGGTCTAAGCAGCGCATAGTCCTTGTCAAAGTATTTTTTGTAGCCCATAGCACGCTCAAGGAATACTTTGTGGTCAGCCTCTTTGCCAAGAGCTTTGGCAATTTGCGATATTGACCAGTCTGCCACATAGTACTCTAGTGCCTGAGACACTGAGTTATCGTACTGAGAGAGCCACGGAATATAGTGATTCTCATTATAAAAAGTCTGGTCGCCACGCACATAGGTTTCGTTCATAGCATTTTTGCGCATTGCGGTGTATAGTTCTTCTGGGTCAATGCCTTTGGTGAGTCCAAGCAGGTAGCACGAGCTAAGGTATGGTAGAGCAGCATCACCCTCCATCACCATAAAGTCCTGCCCACAGATTTCGAACTTAGGCAGCGCACCATTCTCACGGTACATCTGCATCATTGAACGTGCCATAAGCGACTGACGCTCTGGGTAAAATAGTGCCCCAAGGAATGGAGTAATACGATATACATCCCAGCCCGAGAACATAGTGAGGCGTTCCCTCTCATTGTAGTCCTTTACGTTGAGGGTCTCCCCACTACCCATTGCAGGGTATTCACCGTTAACATCACTAAGGGTATTTGGGTGAATCCAGTTATGGTAGAGCGAGGTGTAGAACTGCACCTTTTGGTCGTAAGTGCCACCCTCTACCTCTACAACATCTAGTACCTCATTCCACTCTGCAACGGCTCTATCTCTAATAGTTTCGAAACTTACGCCAGAGGGTTGTTCCGTGTTGAGGTTCTCTCGTGCATTCTCTATAGAAACATAGGATATACCGACGCTAACCTCTATTGTCTTTTCGCTATCACACAAAAAGTTAAAGGCAAAGCCAACGTTGTCGCCAGCAAGCTCACGGTTGTATCTATCATATATCTTATACTCGTCGCTATATGCGCTCCAGCTAGCAACGGCAGCAGGTAGCGCAGGTTGTTTTTTGAAGTACTTAGTAGAGGTAGGTACCTCTGAGGCACGCACCACAAAGTAGATAGGTACAACTGCCTGAGGCTGACCGTAACAGAAGTCACCAAGTAGCTTCATACCCTCCACCTCACGCTCATTGACTTGTTTAACATATCCACCACTCTCGGTAGTAAGCCCAACTCCAACGTTAAAGAGTATGTGGTTCTGACCCACTGGTAGGGTGTATCTGCTCAGTGTAGTGCGACGTGTGGCAGTCATTTCGCTAAGGATGCGACTCTCGCCCACACGTGCTGAGTAATACCCAGCCTCGGCACTCTGATCATAGAGCTTTGCAGCATACTTCTGGAAATCAACCTCCAACTCACCGCTCTGTGGCATAAGTAACAGTGACCCGAAATCAGGACACCCCACACCGCTAAGGTTTACTTGAGTGAAGCCAATGCACCAAATATTTTCGTAGACAAAGGGTGTAGAACACCATCCGTCAGTATTAATATAGTGTTCCTCACGTGGAATAGTATTAAAGGGTGACATCGAGACCATCCCCCCAGGTACAACTGGGCCAGGGTGTGTCACCCCAAAGTTTGACGTGCCAATAAATGGGTTCACGTACTGTGAGACTCCTTTATCTGGGCTTTCCGCCATTGCAAAACCAATAGAGAGTAGTGCACAAAGAGTGCAGAGAAATAGTTTTTTCATAGATTATTTAAGTAGTTTATATAGTTTGCGTGTTTCAGTGACACCTAGTAGTATTCTCTTTTTGCCAGAGTGGTAGCGTACCTCCACCATTAAGCGACGCTGCGTGGCAAAGAGCCTAAAGACTCTAAACTTTCGTAGGCTGAAGTAAACCCCGAAGTAACCAAAAAGACCCCACAGAGCAAATAGCGGAATATAGGGGCGTTGCTTTTTGCCAGAGGTAAGCCCAATGTAGTTAATATCTTTGAGGGGTATGAGCCTAAGTTTCAGAAGTGAGTGAAGTTCTAAGTAGTGCTGAGAAACAATAACTTTTCGTGGCGATGACAGCAAAATAAGAAATGCTATCGAACCAGATAGTAGCGTTAGCCACGCAGGGAGATACCCCCCCGATGAGTACATAAAGAAATAGATTATAACCCCCACTACCGCTATGAGTATCAGGAATGTAAGGGTGCGCAATAGCCCATCATATTTCATCTTAAATATTACCATAAAGCCAATTTTTTTTCAAAGATACAAAATATTTTTAGAAGTCCCCTTAAATAGTTTCTTAATATTTACAAAATTAACTCGTATCTTTGTGGCGCAGAATTTGATATAAGATTCACTAAAAAAATGTAAAATTATGAATGCACTAGAAATGATTAAGGAACGCCGTAGCGTTCGAGATTTTAAAGATGAAAAGGTCTCTGTTGAAACAATGACCCAAATTATTGAGCTGTGTCGTTGGGCACCTTCGTGGGCTAATTTTCAGGTGGCAAGATATACGCTCTGTGATAGTGAAGAGGTTATTGCACGTATTGCCCAGCAAGGTGTCAAAAACTTTGCCTATAATATGAAGACTTTGGTGAATGCTAAGGGTGTGGCTGTGATTAGCTATGTGAAGGGGAAAAGTGGCAAGGTTGGGGTTAGCGAAATTGATAGCACTGCTACTCAGAGTTGGGAGGTTTTTGATGCAGGTATTGCTACTCAGACTTTTTGTTTGGCAGCGCACGCTCTTGGGGTTGGAACTTGCATTTTTGGGGTGATTGACTCACAGACTATTGCACAGATTGTTGAACTTCCTGAAGATGAAACTGTTGCAGCATTGGTGGTGTATGGCTACCAGAAGGGTGAGCACGCTCCAGCTACTCCTCGCAAAACGGTAGAGGAGATTATGCGATTTGTAAAGTAATCTACTAAAAATAAAACATCACTAGGGGGACTGCTCTAGTGGTGTTGTGTTTTATTGCAGTGTGGGGTGTTATCTTTCGTAGTTGTATCTACGTATCGTCGAGTCATTCTCTACCTGTGCGCCATTAAGCCATATTGTAGTTTCGTTAATGGTGGACTTTCCTGTGCCGTCGGTTTCGAATTTGTGAGAGAACTCAACCTCGTCCATACTGCCATCCCCCCAATAAATCTTAAAGGAATCGTCTAGGGGTCTTGTCGAATCAAACTCGCCAAAGCTCAATTTGTAGGTGTCGTTTCTATCCAGTACCGCAAAACCATAGAAAAATGGCATATAATAGCGTGTTTGAGTGTAGTATGGACCTTCGAGTTTAAGCTCATATATCTCGTTGTCGTAGATCAGGTAAATTTCTTCGTCTAGAATATTCATACTATTATTCTGGGTCGAGCAGGTCATACCCAGCATTGTTTTGAACCTGAAACTGAATTTCGTATGGGGAGTAATCATAGATTGGGTAGTCATACGGTTCATTTTGGCAGCTTGTAATGAGTAGTAGAGAGCAACAAATCAGTAGTAGAGTAGATAGTTTTGTTTTCATAACTGTAGAGTTTTAAAGATTCCATAATTAGCTTCTTGCTACAAAGGTAGAGATTATATTTGGTAGACACAAGGATTTGTGTGGTTAATTTGAGGTTTGGTATAAATTAAATGATATATTGTGCTGGTGTTACTCAGGCGGTGCTGCTGGGGGGGTACAAACTTTTTTTATGATGAAAGCTTGTAGTATTACAAACTTTCTTGACCAAAGTCTGCTCTAATGACTAAAGGGGACTTCTAAAAACTGATTTGTATGGATTTGGGATGAGATTTTTAATTATTTTTTTGCCGCCTTTATGGGAGCTTAGCGGGCTAAGTGACCATAAAAAGGTGAAAAAAGAATAAAAATATCGCCCTGGTGGCATTCAAAACCCGATTTAGTTGTCCATTATTTAAGCTGAATTCAGCTAATGTTTAATTTTTAGTGGGGTCAGTTTTTAGAAGTCCCCTAAAGTTAAACAGCACTTTGCTATATCTGCAAAAAAATCACTACCTTTGCACTTTATATAATTAATATACAACGTGGAAGTAAGACTAAATAAATTTATAAGCGACTCGGGAATGTGCTCTCGTCGCCAAGCTGACAGACTAATCGAACTGCGAAAAGTTACCATCAATGGTAAAGTTGCCGTTATGGGCGATAAAGTGAAAAAAGGTGACAAAGTATGTGTTAGCGGCAATCACCTTGACTATCAACACGATACGGTCTACATTGCACTAAATAAACCTGTCGGTATTGTTTCGACTACTGACCCTAGTGATGCAAATAATATTATTGACTATGTTAACTTCCCGATGCGAGTCTTTAATGTCGGAAGGCTTGACAAAGACTCCGAAGGGTTGATATTGCTTACTAATGATGGCGATATTGTCAACAAAATTCTTCGTGCAGAGAACAACCACGACAAAGAGTACGAAGTGGGTGTAAATAAACCCGTTACCGAAAAATTCCTTGCAAAAATGAGCGAGGGCGTTTCGATTCTAGGGGTTATGACTCGTAAGTGCGAGGTGGTGCAAACTGGCACTCACAGCTTTAAGATTACACTACGTCAGGGGCTTAATCGTCAGATTCGTAGGATGTGCGAGGCTCTTGATTTTCAGGTCGTTGCACTTCGTAGGGTAAGGATTATGAATATTTCGTTGGGCAAGCTTCCTGTTGGGCATTGGCGATTGCTTGAAGATAAGGAGATTGACGAATTAAATAAGAGTCTTTCTAGTTCAAGGGGTGAGAGCACGGCTCCAAAGAAGAAGAGTAGTGCTAGGAAGTTTCCACGCAAGAAGCCTGCTTTTTTGACTCAGAGCGATGAGTCGAAGAGCGAGCAGAAGAAGATTTCGAAGAATGGTGTGCGTCGTTCGTCGACAGTTAAGGGGAGGTCTTCAGTAAAGTCAAAGCCAGCTTCAAAGAGCAAGTACGTTCCAAAGAAGCGAGGTTAAGAGGTGATACGCATTCAATATGTTTGCTTTATTGTATTGCTTTAGTTATAGCTTGTAGTATTACAGACTAAAACTAAAAACGGAGTGCCCTCTCTGCAACCCTCAGATATACTAAACCCCACTAAGGGTACGCTGCAATCCTTGCTCTAAAGATACTATGGCTCTCCAACCAAGTGACTCTAATTTCTGGGTCGAAAGCCTTACACGTGCAAAATTAGTATAGCTACTCAACACCTGCTCAGTTGGCGTAATATGCCTTACAGATATATCACTTTTCGAGGCTCTAACTATGGTTTTAGCAAGCCCCAACACCGATATTTCCTCACTCTCATTTGCAAGATTATAGACATCATTATCTCCCCCCATAAGCAATGCCGTAAAGATACCAGACACTGCATCGCTAACGTAGCAGAAGGCACGCAGAGCCTCACCACTACTATAGAGCATTATATCTTCGCCACGCAGCGCACAGCCAATAAAATCGGACATTACTCTGCCATCATCTTTTACTGCCATCATCGGGCCATAGCTATGTGCTATGCGCACTATGATAAATGGTACACCACACTCTTTATTATACGCAACCAAGAGATTCTCACCAAGGCGTTTAGAGAGTGGGTAGCAATTTCGAGGGGTCATAGTATTGAGCACTCCCATATCACCCTCCTTAATTTCAACCTTTTCTTTAGGCATCTCTCCATAAACCTCCCGTGTTGAAGCAAAGAGCACCTTTGCCGAATCACGACGTGCCCTCTCCAATACGTTTGTTAGTCCAATGGTATTGGCTGCAATCACACCTGTTGGGTTTTGGGTAATGGCACGTGGGCTAGCCCCCCCAGCAAGATGTAGTACGTAGTCCAACTTCTCTGTACACTCAAACTCGTGGCACACATCCCCGTAAATCATTCTCAGCTCACCAGAGCTTATAAACTCCCCGAAGCGAGCCATAGCCTTATCTTCGCTACGAGCCAGTCCAATAATAGTGATATTTAGGCACTTAGTTTTATTTAGGTGCAGAAGCGAGAGTATTACATAGCTTGCAAGCATTCCCGTAGCACCCGTAACCAGAACCGTAGAGTCCTTTAGCTTGGTGTAGTCAATATAGCTTTTTGAGATGATCTCATTTAGGTCGTTTTCAATAATAGCGTTCATTATTTTTTGTTGATTATAGCTTCAAAGATATGGAAGTCGAGAGGTGTGGTGATTTTGATATTTTCGACGGGCCCCAGTTCAGTATGCAGCACAAAGCCATAGTGGTGCATAAGTGTGCAGGAGTCGATAAAGTCACTACGCTTTTCACTCTTTGCACTAGTGTGAGCACTAAGTATATCCATCAGCACGAAGCTCTGGGGAGCACGTGCAATTAGCGAGAAGTCACGTTCGGCAATAGTGAGTCCTGTGGGTCTCTTTAGCACAAAGGTTTCGGTGGTCTTTACGCAGGTGATGCACGAGCCATATTTCCTTACGCTGTCTATATTCAATGTTATTACATCAGAGTTGATAAGTGGACGCACGCCATCGTGGATAAGCACTATGGAGTCCTCGGGGCATAGGCGTGCCACAGCGCAGAGTCCATTATAGATAGACTCTTGCCCAGTGCTACCACCTTCGACAATCTTAGCTACCTTGGTGATATTGTTTTGGGTAAGCAGATTTTCGAGATACTCCACCCACCCTGCCAGGCATACCACTACAATCTTATCAATTTCGGGATGTTTTTCGAAATGCAGCAGGGTATGTATGATAATGGCACGACCATTAACTTCGAGGAACTGTTTAGGTTTTTCGCTGCCAGTCATACGAACTCCCGTACCCCCTGCAAATATTAGTGCTGTATTCATCTTTTATTCTTTGAGTGCGTTAATTATATAGTCATACGATTTTTCTCTAAGACTTTCGAGTTTGCTATTAATAGCGTTGTAGTCGAGTTTTGTGCTAAATAGTTCAAGCGAGGGGTTATTGTCCTGAGTCTTGACAAAGGCATCGTCAAGCCCCAGAGCCTCCACAAGGCTATCCATACGATAGTCCGATTTGTCACGCTGGAACAGCATAAACTCCTTTTGGAATATAACCGAGAAACAAGCTCCGTGAAAGGCATTGCATACAATATACTCCGCATTAGCAAAATAGCCAAGAAATTCCTCCACACCAGCGTCATCTCTCATCTTATGTTTAAAAGAGAATCTATTGCGATGGAAGGAGCTAATTTCGATAAGTTCCAGCCCTTTGCTTTTGGCAAAGCGTGTAGCGTGCTGTATCATTGACTTATCGTTAATCATACAGTTATAGAGCAGCACATATTTCTTTTCTTTGGGTTTTATTGCGATTTTATTGTAGTCGTCACTCCTGAGCAGTAGTGTAGGGTCGACTACAAAGTGGACATCTCTACCGAGCAGTTCGCTTAAGTACATTGCCCCCTGTTGCTCTCTCACGGAGATATGGTCAAAGTGTGCTAGTTTCTCTTTATAGGAGTCTGCATATTGGCAGGCATCACGCCCCACGCTAGGCGAGTATGCTATGCGCTTCACTCTTCTAGCAGCATCGAAATCAAGGAAGTATCCTCTATCAAAACCCTTTGTGCTCTTTGGTTTCCATATCACATCACTTTCACAAACGTACGTGTCGAAGTTTAGTTGAGCTAGGGTGTCTATCTTTTTTACGGTGTATCTGCTAGGTGTAATAGCGTAGTGATTCCTAAAGAACCTTTGGAATTTATTGTATTTTCTTAGATTAATAGGCAGTGCGTATATCCAGACCAGTTCCTGCCTTAGGGATTTATGTTGAAAGAAATTGAAGACAGGGTACTTAATGTGGTAGTTTTTCATAAATTCTGGAAGGTAGTCCACAATTATATTTTCGTACCCGAGTCTATTCAAATATTGTTGGAAGGCATAGCTATGGAGTGCAGCCCCATAATTCAAGTGCGTAGAGTACTTGTTTATGGAGATAATTGCTATTTTTTTACTACTATGCTTCATCTTATTTTTTTGAGGATTTGCGCTCTTTCCTCTGGGGTCAGCCCGAGGAGGAATATTGCAGGGATGGTGATTACAAAGAATAGCGTACTGCTGAGTACTAGCCCCATTTCATAGTCAAAATAGTAGCAGAGTGCTGGGATTATCATCGAGCATACTACTATTAGCGTTACAGGCAGTGCTACCCTATAAAAATATTTGCGTAGGCTAAAGGCTATAAAGTGGCGGGTGTAGAGCACCCTTGCTATTAGGCACACTAGCTCAACGGCGGTCTTTACCACAAAAACAGCGAGTGCCGATGCCCCACACTCTAGCGCAATGTAGCTAAAGAGCAGGGTCGAGATTATTATTAGGCTCATCACTATTTGGTAGTTGCGGATTCTGCCAACTGCCTGAACGGTCATCCACAGCGGTGCGCTCAGCGCACTTATAATCGAAGAGATAAGCACAAGTACTGCAAACCCTGAAGCCAGCTCTGGCACTACGGGCAGCCATAGCGAAAGAACCCTATCAATATTGAGCATCAGAGGGGTCGCTATAAGGTATATCAAAAAGAATGAGAATTTAGTGGAGGTTATTATAAGCCTATTTAGTTTATCCACTTCGCCTGCGGCATAGAGCTTTACAATAGAGGGGCGAAAGGCAGTCTGGAAATTACCCACAAAGCCACTCACTGCACTATTTACTTGGTTCGCCACCCCAGCAGCAGCATTTAGTGCCACTCCGAAGAAGATATTCAGTAGCATATTAACCCCCTGATTAGCTCCCACCACAGCAACGCTACCGAGTAGACTCCACCCCGAAAAGCTAAATAACTGAACGTAAAGCCCCCTGTCACGCACTATGGTGAACCTTGCCGTAGCGAATTTTCTGCGGCAGTAGAGGTAGTAACTCAGCAGTACAACTACACTAACCCCCAACATCAAGAGTCCATAGAACTCCAACCTGTCACCAATATAGTGCACCAGAGCAAAGGCAACCAGTAGCTTTAAACTACCCTCCACCAAACTAAGGTATGCAAAGAATGACATCCTCTCGTGGGCAACCACCGTTGCGTTATAGGGTATAGTCATTATGCTTACACAGGTGGTAAGCACAGAGCATTGGTAGATAAAGTTGGCAGCTGCCATTCTGCCCTCAGGGATATTTAGCTGGCTATTTAAGAACCATAGCCCCACGCTCTCTGCTAGCAGTAACACAACAAGTGCAATAAGGCAGTGAATCGCAAGGGCTGCCCCAAAGACACGCTTTACGGCAGTACTGTCGCCACGTCCCATCTCGAAGTTCAAAAAACGCTGCGTTGCAGAGCTTAGTGCCCCATTAATAAAGGTGAAAAATATAACCACCCCTCCCACAACATTGTATATGCCAAAATCATCGACCCCAAGTGCCCCAAGTACCACACGAGAGGTATATAGCCCAACGCCCATAAGTACAAACATCCTAATGTAGAGCATCAGGGTGTTACGTGCTATGCGTTTGTTGCTAGAGAGTTCCATTCTTTAGGCTTTTGTGTACCATTGGTAGATGCGTTCGATACCCTGGGTTAGTTCCACCGTGTGATGCCACCCAAGACTATGTAGCCTTGACACATCACAGAGCTTGCGCATAGTGCCGTCAGGCTTGGTGCTATCAAACTCCAATGAGCCATTGTAGCCAATAGTTTTTTGTATAAGCTCGGCAAGCTCACGTATAGTTAACTCCTTGCCCGTACCAATATTTATATGACTTCCAATATCGCTAAAGCTACAACGCTCCATAATATAGACACAAGCATCAGCCATATCATCGCTCCAGAGAAACTCTCTAAGAGGCGTTCCGCTACCCCATAACTTTAAATTATCAGCATATATTCCATACTTATTGAGTAGTGTTGTGATTGCCTCAGTTGAGGCATTTCCATCTACGCCCTCCACACTTCGAGCGTTGAGGTCTTTGCCAATAGCATCCCAGTTGCCATCGTGTAGAGCCTTTGCGAGGTGCATCTTGCGCACCATTGCAGGCAGAACGTGCGACCTTTCGAGGTCAAAGTTATCATTTACGCCATACAAATTAGTCGGCATAACCGAAATGTAGTCCGTGCCATACTGCGCATTGAAACTCTCGCACATCTTTAGCCCAGCAATTTTTGCTAGTGCATAAGGCTCGTTAGTCTTCTCTAGCGCACCAGTCAGCAAGTACTCCTCCTTGATTGGTTGAGGGCACTGCTTTGGGTAGATGCACGTAGAACCCAAAAAGAGCAGCTTTTTAACACCGTGCGCAAAACTCTCACCAATAATATTTTGTTGAATTTGTAGATTCTCGTAGATAAAATCGGCTCTGAGGGTGTTATTCGCCACAATCCCCCCGACTTTGGCAGCCGCTAGTATCACATACTCAGGCATTTCAGCATCAAAAAACTCACCCACGGCAGCTCTATCCAACAGATCTAATTCGCTGTGAGTCCTACCCACAAGGTTAGTATAACCCTTCGAAATGAGGTTGCGCCAAATTGCAGAGCCTACCAAGCCACGGTGCCCTGCCACATATATCTTAGAATCTTTTTGCATTACTTAATTAATTGTAAGTCGTAGGTAACCATTATGCTGACAAGCTCCTCGAATGATGTCTTGCGAGGATTCCACCCCAACACCTCTCTGGCTTTAGTAGGGTCACCAAGCAGAGTCTCAACCTCAGCAGGACGGAAATACTTAGCATCAACCTCCACCAAAACCTTTCCACTACGCTTATCTATACCCTTTTCTTTTGTGCCACTACCTTGCCACTCTAGTTCAATACCCACCTCCCTAAAGGCAAGTGTAGTAAACTCCCTGACGCTATGTTGCTCGCCAGTGGCTATTACAAAGTCCTCTGGCTCATTATGCTGAAGCATCAGCCACATACACTCTACATAGTCACGTGCATAACCCCAATCACGCAGTGCACTGAGATTCCCAAGGTATAACTTATCCTGAAGTCCACGTGAGATGCGTGCCGCAGCAAGGGTAATCTTGCGTGTAACGAAGGTCTCGCCACGCCTTTCGCTCTCGTGGTTAAAGAGTATGCCATTGACAGCAAACATACCGTAACTCTCCCTATAGTTCTTTGTTATCCAATAGCCATAGAGCTTTGCCACGCCATAGGGCGAACGAGGATAAAATGGCGTAGTTTCCCTTTGTGGCACTTCCTGCACCATCCCAAAAAGCTCAGAGGTTGACGCCTGATAAATCCTGCAACTCTTCTCCATACCCAAAATCCTAATTGCTTCGAGGAGTCTGAGAGTGCCCACAGCATCTGTTTCGGCAGTGTACTCAGGCACTTCGAAACTAACCTTAACGTGCGATTGTGCAGCTAGGTTATAGATTTCAGTTGGGCGTACACTCCCCAAGATACGAATCAAACTCGACGAGTCGGTCATATCGCCATAGTGGAGGTTCACCCTGCGCTGTTGCTTCATATCCCTGACCCACTCATCTAAGTAAAGGTGCTCGATGCGTTGAGTGTTAAAACTAGAACTGCGACGTATAATGCCGTGCACCTCATAGCCTTTTTCCAATAAAAATTCCGCCAAAAATGAACCGTCCTGACCCGTAATGCCAGTTATTAATGCTATCTTATCCATAATTTAATTGCTTTTACCCACAAAAATACAACTTTTTTATTAGTTTTGCATTATGTTAGCAAGAATAAAAGAACTTTTAGTGAGTAGTTGTTTCGAAAAACTACGTGCCGAGGCTCTCAGAGTCAACGAATTCTTTAGCGAATACTTTATTGATAGGGCTATCCAAGCAATAGTTGCAGAGTTCCTAGATGATGAAAAATATAAAAAATTCTGCCAAGAGTATAATATTAAGAAAGTGGGTAACAGAGTGGGGGTGCTGTGTGCAGGAAACTTACCACTGGTGGGTTTTGGGGATATGTTCTATGCCCTTACGATGGGGTGTGAGGTTGTGTTAAAATGTTCACGCAGAGATCCGCTGATGCGGGTGTTTGCTGCATTAGAACAGGTGACTGTGGTAGATAGTATTGATGGGCTTGAGGGGTGTGATGCTATACTTGCTATGGGGAGCGATGCTACGTGCGAGATGTTGCGTGAACGCTTTAGTGATACGGAGCTGCTTTTGCGTGGCACTATGCACTCAGTTGGGGTGCTCACGGGTGGTGAATCTGATGCGGAGCTATTGGGGTTGCTAGATGATATGTTGCTCTATTGCGGTATGGGGTGCAGAAGTGTTAGTCGGCTTTATGTGCCGCAGGGGTATGATTTTAGTGCTATGGTGCAACTCTATAAAGATAATAGACCTTTGATGCCTCGGGTTTGGTGGGATAAGTATCGTTATGAGAGGGCAATGTGTGTGATGCGTGGCGAGGAGTTTGTTGATTGTGGGTCTTTTATTTTAAAGAGTGGAGAGGTTCATTCTGTGTGCACTATAGAGTATTTTAAGGGAGAGGGTGTGGCGTTGGATAGGGTTCAGTTTGTATCTCAGGGGGGTAGTTTTGGGAGAGCTCAGCAGCCACGGTTAGAGGATTTTTCGTCTGGGGTTTCGGTCATAGATTTTTTACGATTTAGTTTGTAATACTACAAGCTCAAACTAAAGCACTACACCAGAGTAATAGCTTTGGGGGTTTGGAAAAAAAATCTTCGATTTTTTTGTTTGGTCTTCGCCCAAACCCCCAAAAGATTTTTTATTGGAGTTTGTACTAGCTTTCGGTTGTGCAACCGAAAGATTTTTGTCTTTGATTTTTAGGCAAGGCATTCGCCTTGCTATTGCTCTAGCGGACTGATTCCATCGTTCTTTTGTGAACAAAAG
>JAWXTM010000041.1:0-15861 GCA_044433505.1 Rikenellaceae bacterium | reverse complement strand
CTTTCGGTTTTACAACCGAAAGATTTTTGTCTTTTGATTTTTAGGCAAGGCATTCGCCTTGCTATTGCTCTAGCGGACTGATTCCATCGTTCTTTTGTGAACAAAAGAACCAAAAAACTTTAATTACTTAGTTTGTAATAATACAAGCTCAAACTAAAGCAATACACCAGAGTAATGACCCGTGCCGATTGTCTGCTCTAGCTTTCGGTTGTACAACCGAAAGATTTTTGTCTTTGATTTTTAGGCAAGGCATCCGCCTTGCTATTGCTCTAGCGGACTGATTCCATCGTTCTTTTGTGAACAAAAGAACCAAAAAACTTTAATTATTTTAGTCTGTGATACTACAAGCTATAACAAACAAAATCAAATAACAATATCAAACGGCGACAAAATATCCATCTCTGAATCCTCAATGTCAAAATCAATATCCGAAGAATTAAATACAACATTAACAGGCAAAACTGTCGACCGTACCAACCCTATAACACCCGAACTGACCATTTGCGCTGCGCCATCCCCACTATCATAATACAACTCATAAGAAACCTCCTCGCTGTAACCATCCTGAGCCCAATCAATCGAAGATGGCGTAGTGCCACCCAATGAAAGCACATAATCGCAACTCCCCTGACCAACACTATATTCGATAGGCTCGCTATCCTCAATAACCAAAGTAATCGTGCCACTACTTACCCCCTCGGCATTTAACCTCAATGTGGTATATACCCTATTCAAAGAGAGCGAAATCTCGGTATTCTCACCTGCCGTAAAGACACCCGTATCGCCAGCATACCTTTCGAGCAATCCACGTGAATACTCAACAGAAGATGACCCACTCTTTAACTTACACTCCCCACTCATTAACCCATAAAGGTAATAGGTACTCGTAACAAAAGCATTGGTAATTGCAGTAGTAGAATTTGGGTATAGTCCAAATGGCGCATAATATTTGCCAGCAGCCGTGGAGTATAGCCTATTTTTTGCATCGCAGACATAGCTTGCTTCAATGGAGTACTCAGCACCCTTCACCAACACAATATCCCCTATCGAGAAGTTATCGTAGAGTCCATAAGCATAAGCACTCTTCACGCCACTGTCGTCATAGCTATAGATTTGTATTGCGATAATATCCTCCGTTGAGAGTTCCCCAGAGAGTTCACTGCCTGCTATTTTGAGTGATAGAGTAGCAGGTTCTTGGGTCTGTGAATTTGGCTCAATAGGCTCTGGACTTTGACAACTGACCATAAGGAGTAACAGGACAATAGATATAAAATATTTTTGCATAATTAGAGAATTAGATAAGATGGTTAAAACTTCACACTACAAATATAACCTAAAAAAACAAAAGTAAGCCATTGTAATTAGGTAAATTTCAAAAAAAGCCTTATTTTTGTTGTCTAGATTGGCGGATTATGCGGTTCTTTATAGCAAACATACTACTTTTACTTTTCTTTGTGGGGTGTAACACAACTCGTTACGTGCCACAGGGCGAATCGCTATTGGTCTCAAACAAGGTGAATATCAAAGCACCCAAGGGTATTTCTATTGATAAGGATGCACTCAAGGAGTACGTTCAGCAGCGTCCAAATCGCAAGTTGCTGGGCATAGGGATATATCAGTGGTTTTATAATATAACCGACACCTCGAAGCATAACGGTTGGCATAGGTTCTGGGCAGAGAAGGTTGGTGAAGCACCCGTTGTGCTTGACTCATCTATGGTGGCTAAGAGTTCGAGTATGATGAATATTTACTTGGAGTCTATGGGATTTTTGAATGCTACGGTGAGCGATACCATAGAGGTTAGCAGTAAGCGAAAGTCTACGGTAACTTATGACATAAAGACCTCAAAGCCCTTTGTTATATCTAGTATAAAGTATAATATTGAGGATAAGTTTCTAAAGCCACTTATCTTGGCAGATAGTGTGAATTCACTGCTGAAGGTTGGTGGGCGTTTTGAGCGCAAGGCATTGGAGGCAGAGCGTGCACGCATCTCCGATATGCTTCGTAACGAGGGCTTTTGGAGTTTCTCGCAGAATGATATTAGCTATACAGCAGACTCCACGCTTGGCAATAGCACTGTAAGGTTACAAATCAATGTTGCAATGATTGAGGCTGGCAGGGATGCTCAGGGCAAGGTGATTTATGAGAACCATCCGCTCTATCGTATATCGGAGATTATAATGAACTCCGATTTCGACCCTACCCTCTCTGAACCAGTTTATGATATTCTTCACTATCGTGGAGTAGATATTCTCTATCGTGATAAGCTCTTGATAAAGGAGCAGTACTTGTTGGAGCAGCTAGGTATGTCGCCAGGTGAGATTTTCAATCAACAGAGCATAGAGCAAACCTACACAAATGTGCGTTCATTGGGCTTTACCCCTACTATTATCTTTTCGCCACTGCCTGTGGATTCAAGCGATATGGTGATGGTATCTTCGATCTACTCTAATGAATTGACCACCGAGAGAGAGCTGAGTTGTTTGGTGAAGTGTA
Source organism: Rikenellaceae bacterium (assembly GCA_044433505.1). Lineage (GTDB taxonomy): Bacteria > Bacteroidota > Bacteroidia > Bacteroidales > Rikenellaceae > Mucinivorans. The sequence continues at coordinate 13,365 of JAWXTM010000041.1, read as the reverse complement.
CACCTGTTGTTCGTCAGAACTTTCAGGTCGATTTCGAGGGTTCAACCACTGAGAGTTACTTTTCGGTAGCACTACGCCTAGGGTATCAGAATCATAATCTCTTTGGTGGGGCAGAGGACTTTAGCGTATCGGCACGTGGGGCGTATGAGTTAATGTGGTCACAGGGGACTCGTAATTCCTTTGAGTTTGGGGTTTCTACCTCTATTAGCGTACCGAGGTTTTGGCTACCAATTTCTGCACAAAGGTTCTGGGATTTGAACTATGCATCGACCAAGCTATCGCTTTCCTATAATGTGCAGAGGCGACCATACTACGACCGCTCGGTCTATTCGGTGGTCTATGGCTATGGGTGGACTCTAAAGAATGGGGCACGCTTTACCATTAATCCTGCCGATGTGAATGTCATAGATGTACCGTGGGTGGATGAGAGCTTTTTGGATAGCATTGCTAACCCTTACCTAAAGAATAGTTACGAGTCGCAACTTATATCGGGTCTTTCTGCATCATATTACTATACCACAAATGCTGATACAAAGCTCGATGGCTTTACCTTTAGGGTGACGGGTGATGTGAATGGTAACTTGTTCTATGGTCTAAGCAATCTATTCAATGCAACTCAATATACTGCTGATGCAGGGGATAATTACTACACACTCTTTGGTCTGCGCTATGCTCAGTATATACGTATGATGGGTGAGGTGAGTGGTCGCACAAATGTGGGGCAACGCTCACAGCTTGCGTGGCGAACGCTCTTGGGGGCGGGCTATGCCTATGGCAACTCCTCGGTGATACCATTCGAACGGCAATATTTTGCAGGGGGTAGCAACTCTATGCGTGGGTGGCAGGTGCGTACACTGGGCCCTGGTAGCGTCTATATCGAAGATTATGGGGATTACCCCGACCAGCAGGGGGATATGCGCTTTGAGGCGAATTTTGAGTATAGGGTAAATGTTGTGGGTGGCTTTAATCTTGGTTTCTTTTTGGATTGCGGTAATATATGGATGAATGGCGAGGGTGAGGACAGAGAGGAGGCACGCTTTAATATCACGGATTTTTATAACGATTTGGCACTCAATACTGGTTTGGGGGTGCGCTACGACCTTGGCTTTTTTGTGCTGAGGGTGGACTGGGGTATTAAGCTACGCAATCCGAACGAAACGGCCGATAAGGTTTGGTTTGGCAACCTATCGCTGAATCAAACTGCGCTACACTTCGCTATTGGGCTACCATTTTAATTGATATATTATCGAACAAACTAATGGGGACTTCTAAAAATTGACCTCACTAAAAAATAACTAAATAAAAATGGATGTAAAGAAATAGATTTTGATGTATTTGTGCGATATTTTGGTTGATTTTTCACCTTTTTTCTCTCGAATAGCCCGCTATTAGAGAGAAAATGCGGCAAAAACTCATCTTCGAATCTCATCCCAAATCCACCAAATCAATTTTTAGAAGTCCCCTAATCATAAAAAACCACAAAACTATGAAGTACAGAAGAATTGGACACAGCGGTCTACTTGTAAGTGAGCTTTCACTAGGACTTTGGCATAACTTTGGCGATGTAGATGATTACACTACGGCACGCCAAATGGTGCGTTATGCTTATGATAATGGAATTACGCAATTTGACCTTGCTAATAATTATGGGCCCTCACCTGGCTCTGCTGAACGCACCTTTGGGCATATCCTAAAGGAGGAGCTTGAAGGAGAGCGCAACAAGATTGTTATTACTTCGAAGGCTGGCTACCTTATGTGGGATGGACCTTACGGAGAGTGGGGTTCTAGGAAGTATCTGGTAAGTTCGTGCGATGAGTCGCTGAAGCGTATGGATATTGATTATGTCGATATTTTTTATTCTCATAGGTATGACCCTAATACTCCACTGGAGGAGACTATGGGTGCGCTTGACTATATTGTCAGAAGCGGTAGGGCACTCTATGCAGGGCTGTCGAACTACCCAGCCGATAAGTTGCGTGAGGCAGCAGCTATACTAAAAAGCTTGGGTACGCCGTGTCTGGTTGACCAGTTAAAATACTCTATGATAGTGCGTGAGCCAGAAGAGGAACACTTCAGAGCGCATCAGGAGCTTGGCATTGGGTGTGTATCATTCTCGCCATTGGCACAGGGGCAACTTACAGCACGCTACCTAAAAGATATGCCAGAGGACTCACGTGCAGTACGCTCCACAGGTTATCTTCAAGTCGAGGAGGTGGAGCAGAATCACGCTCGTATTGTTGCACTCAACCAGATTGCAAAGGAGCGTGGCGAGGAACTCTCGCAGATGGCTATTGCGTGGCAGCTCTTTGATAAGAAGTGCTCTGCTCAGCGTATATCTTCGGTTATTATTGGGGCGAGTAGAGTCTCGCAGCTCGAAGAAAACTTCAAGGCACTCTCTTCCGCACCATTTAGCGATGAGGAACTAGCCTTGATTGATGCACAAAGGTAGAGGGTATGAAAGAGAGAGTCTTAGAGCGTTTTATTAGGTATATAGGTTACGACACTACCTCTAATCCAAAGAGCAAGAGCTATCCCTCGACTCCCTCCCAAAGGGAGTTTATGGAGCTTTTGGCTCAAGAGCTACAGCAGATTGGGTGTAGCGAGGTGACCGTTGATAAGTATAGCTACCTTACTGCAACTGTTCAGGCAACTTCGGGATCTGAGGATGCTGAGGTTATAGGACTGTTTGCTCACGTTGACACCTCGCCTGAGATGTCGGGTAAGAATATCGAGGTGCAGATTATTAGTGACTACAACCCAAATAAAGCTGTTAGACTTGGTACTACGGAGCACTATCTGCGTAGTGAGGATTTCCCTGAGCTGAGCTACTTTAAGGGGCATACGCTGCTCACCACACGTGGGGAAACCCTTCTTGGGGCAGATGATAAGGCTGGTGTGGCAGAGATTATTACTGCAATGGAGTATCTTATAAATCATAGTGAAATTCCACACGGTAAGATTCGCCTCTGCTTTACCCCAGATGAGGAGATAGGCTCTGGCGTAGATTACTTTGATGTGCAGGGCTTTGGTGCGCACTATGCTTATACTATTGATAGCGGAGGCGAGGGGTGCTTGGAGTATGAGAATTTCAATGCGGCGAGTGCCGTGGTGACTGCAACGGGGCGCAATGTCCACCCTGGTTATGCTAAGGGGAAGATGATAAATGCACTACAGACTATCACTGCGCTACACAGTGAACTACCTCACGGGGAGCGTCCCGAAAATACTGCTGATAGGGAGGGATTTTTTCATTTATTAGAGATGAGCGGAAGTGTAGAGAGTGCTACGGCAGAGTATATTATTCGAGATCATTCGGCGGTGAGGTTTTCCGAGCGCAAGGCGTTAATGGAGGCTCTTGCGGCAAAGTATGGTGCACGGTTGGAGCTAAAGGATCAGTATTATAATATGCGTGAGGTAGTTGAGCCTCGCTATGAGATTGTTCAGCGTGTTATATCGGCTATCCAGAGGGCAGGGGCTGAGCCACTTATTATGCCAATACGTGGAGGTACGGATGGAGCACGGCTTAGTTTTATGGGACTGCCGTGTCCAAATATTTTCACGGGGGGGATGAATCCTCATAGTCGATTTGAGTATGCATCGTTAGAGTCAATGGAGCGTGCTGTGTGGACTATTATTTATCTGTGCGAGCTATGATTAGTTCGCCCTAGCTTGTAGTATGTGATAATACAAGCTAGGGCATCTGATGTGCCCATAGATACCCAAAAAATCACACCACAAAACATTTTCTCCCTAATTTTAAAATCGTAAAGACGAAAATATCTCGAAAACCTTTGTTTTCCAACTTTTTTTACATAACTTTGCCCCGACATACATAGGCTTAACGTTAAGTAAAGAAAGGACAAAATCGTGTTACCAATAGTACAAAAAGATGAGTGGTTGTTGCCCGTAGAGGCCGAAATTGAAAACCGCTACAAAAGATATAAATGGCGACTCGGAGAAATTGAGCATTATAGTGGTTCACTACTGGACTACGCCAATGCCCATATCTACTTTGGTGTGCACCACGATCCTCTACGTAAAGGCTGGTGGGTTAGAGAATGGCTGCCTGCGGCTCAACAAGTTAGCGTCTTTGGTGACTTTAATAGCTGGAACCGTGACGAATTTCAACTACAACGTGACCAGTGGGGAATATGGACTATCTTCCTCTCAGATAGCGAACTTAATGGCTCGCTACACCACAAAAGCCTTCTGAAACTCCATATCCACGGTGCCGATGGCTCTAAAATGGATAGAATCCCTGCCTACATCAGGCGTGTTGTACAAGATGAATCTACCAAAGACTTCTGTGGACAAGTCTGGCAACCTGAAAAGGAATTTGACTGGGATGATGAAGAATTCCACCTAGATCTGAATGGCTCTCCCGTTATCTATGAAGCCCATATCGGTATGGCGCAAGAAAAAGAGGGGGTCGGCACTTATAAAGAATTTGAGGAAATACTACTCCCTCGTATCAAAAGACTCGGCTACAACGCTATCCAACTTATGGCAATCGCCGAACACCCTTACTATGGTAGCTTCGGGTATCACGTCTCTAACTTCTTTGCGCCAAGCTCACGCTTTGGCACTCCAGAGGACTTAAAGAGCCTTATCAAAACAGCCCACTCTATGGGGCTTGCAGTGATTATGGACTTGGTTCATAGCCACTATGTTAAAAATACTGCCGAGGGCATTAACCGCCTCGATGGCACTGATACACTCTACTCACCTGCTGGTGCTGCGGGAAACCACCCTCACTGGGATAGCAAGCTCTTTGACTATGGCAGGCACGAGGTACAGCACTTCCTGCTCAGCAACGTGAAGTACTGGATAGACGAATTCCACTTCGATGGATACCGTTTCGATGGGGTAAGTTCTATGATTTATCACCACCACGGCTACACCGACTTTACTGTGAATCCTTATGACGCATACTTTGGCGATGAGGTTAACCGTAATGCACTACTATATCTTACACTTGCCAACAAACTTGTACATACTGTAAAGCCATCAGCGATTACTATTGCCGAGGATGTGAGCGGTATGCCTGGTATGGCTGCTCCTATTGAGGAGGGTGGCGTAGGGTTTGACTATCGCCTAGCTATGGCAATCCCTGACTTCTGGATTAAGTACCTCAAGGAAGTGCCTGACGAGGAGTGGAATCTCCACGAGATGTGGGAGGTTATGAATAGTAGACTTGATGGGGTTAAGACTATTACCTATGCTGAGAGTCACGACCAAGCTCTTGTTGGCGACAAGACTCTTGCCTTTAGGTTGATGGATTCACATATGTATAGGCTAATGGACAAGGAGTCTCAGAGTGTGGTTATTGACCGTGGTGTAGCATTGCATAAGATGATACGACTCTTCACTATCACTCTTGGAGGAAATGCTTATTTGAATTTTATGGGTAATGAGTTCGGGCATCCAGAGTGGATTGATTTCCCACGTCAGGGCAATAATTGGAGCTATAAGCACGCACAAAGACATTGGTCGTTGCCAGAGAATGGGTTCTTAAGGTACAGTGAGCTAGAGGCGTTTGATAAGGCTATGATAAAGTTAGTCAGGACTCATCATATTCTTAGGTCGGGGTATGCGTATAATCTATTGAACGACCAAGAGAACCTTACTACTGTTTATGAGCAGGCAGGATTGATATTTGTTTTTAACTGGCATCCTATGTACTCGAAGATGGGTTATGAGATACCTGTATCGGTGGCTGGCAAGTACCGATTAATTATGAGTAGTGACAGCAGTGAGTTTGGTGGATTTGATAGGGTAGATAAGAGTTGTGAGTATTTCACAGAGGAGGTTGGAGAGAGCCATATACTTAAGGTTTATAATGTGAGTCGTTCGGCGTTGGTCTTTGAGTTGCAGTAGGGTATTTTTATAGCTTGTAGTATTACAGACTAAATGATGAAGGGATCTATCCCCCCTCAGCGCATTTACACAGACTCAACAGCCCCTCACGACCTACCATACAACTGCCACACATACCACCCTTACAATACTGCTGATGAAGCTGAACCAACGCCTGAGAATCATACGCACTACAAGGTCTCCACGCCTGACTCGACCAACGCCTAAGCAAACTAAACCGCTCGGCCTCTATCTGCTCATAATAATCAAACGCCCTATGCCAAAGCTCCATATCATCATCCAACTTTGCCTTAAGCAAAAGCAACGGTATCACAAAATTAAGCAACAGAATGTCTATCCGCTGAGTAGTGAACATTGGCGATGATATCCCAAGACCAGCAGAGGGAGCCGAATGACTCTGCCAATACTCTGGCAACTCTACCCTAAAAAGATTGCGAAGCTCCCCCAATGACTCCACAATAAAAATATCACGGAATAAACCAGGACGCTTCACTAAAATGGTTATTGCCTGAATCAACGAAAGTGCAGGAGCAGACGTAGGGCGGCAAGGCTCTTTGCTCCAATTTGCTAACAGCGTATTCTCTCCCAACAAATCCTTGCTGAGAATATACTCCTCTCGCAGCTTTTTGGTGTATTGATCCATACTATCTTCCTCCATCTCCAAATACCCAATACTCCCAAGCAAAACCCCCTCAATGTACCGCTGATGTGATTTATGAATCAATATAAAGTCATAGTTAATATGGCGAGCAATCTGTTCAAACTCATCTTTATTGCCGCTGGGAGTGCCCATACCCCTAAAAAAGAGAATGTGACAGTGATCATTCCACGTGCCGTCGTTAGTATCAATCAACGCCTTCATTTCGGCGATTTTACGTTTAATCCTATCATCAAGCAGACGAGAGAGTATATCGGCCCTCTTGACAGGATGCAGCTCTGCCCAAATTTTGCCACATTGTAGAGGCAACCTCTCAAATGCCTCACGCAATGGTTCTGTAGCAGTAATGACACAGGTAACCACTACAGAGGCATTTGCACGCAACAATACAGTATCGCACTCCTCTACAATATGCAATACCACATTATCGTAACAAGAATCGTCAATAGTGCCCTGCGTGCGCCAATCACTGCTCTTTGCATTAATCTTAGCATCACCTTTGATACGCTGCCCTGTTTGAGTATCTTCGATCACACAGTGCGACAAATCTGCGGTAGCCCCCTCAATCCTCACTCCACGCTCAACAATACGGTACTGACCCTTAGGCAATAACTCAACACTAATTGACCCACACTCACCTAAACTCCACATAAAATCTAAAAAACCACACTTATCCATCTTTTCTTAACTATTTTTGTTCAAAATTACGGCTTTTTTGTTATCTTTGCGCATATTTTCTAAAAAAACGCATAAAAAATGGGAAGAGCATTTGAATTTCGCAAAGCAAGAAAGATGAAACGTTGGGGTAATATGGCACGCACCTTTACCCGTATTGGCAAAGAGATAGCAATCGCAGTTAAGGCAGGCGGCCCAGAGGCTGCAAACAATCCTCGCCTAAGGGTGTTGATGCAAAATGCTAAGGCTGCCAATATGCCTAAAGATAATGTCGAAAGAGCCATCAAACGTGCATCTAGCAAGGAGATGGAGAACTACAAAGAGATTAACTACGAGGGGTATGGCCCTTATGGTGTAGCAATCTTTGTGGAGTCTGCAACGGATAATAATACACGTACGGTAGCGAATGTACGTTCATATTTCACTAAGTCGGGTGGATCACTTGGCACTCAGGGTTGTTTGGGATTCTTGTTCGACCATAAGTCAGTCTTCAAGGTGGCTATCAGCTCACTTGGGGATATGGCACTCGAAGATTTTGAGCTAGAACTCATTGATTTCGAGATTGATGAGCTGTTCGAAGATGAGAGCGAGGTGGTAATTTATGCTCCGTTTGAGTCGTATGGTAAGATTCAGCATTATCTAGACGAAAAGGGTATTGAGATTATTAGCGGAGAGTTTGAGCGTATGCCAACAGGCGAGCTTAAGGAGTTGGATGCAGAGCAGACTGCTGCCATTGAGAAGCTTCTAGATAAGTTTGAAGATGATGAGGATGTGACTAATGTATTCCACAATGCACATCTTTTTGTAGGTGAAGAGGAGTAGCCTCGGCGGGAATCGAACCCACATCAATGGTACCGGAAACCATCATTCTATCCATTGAACTACGAGGCCAATTGTTTGAGGTCACAAAGATATAAAAAAAGGCGTAATATCTGTAAACGATATTACGTCTTTTTTTATGTCTTTATGATTAAAGTTTGTTATAGCTTGTAGTATTTTAGTCTGTAATAATACAAGCTATAACAAACTATACTGAACACTTCCCTATTGCAGAACAAAAAAAAATTCCTAACTTTGCAACATATTATGGACTTATGTCATTAACGGCTATGAAAAAACAACTATTACTTATATCCAGCCTCTTGATAATTGCACTATCATCTTGCACTGGAATAATCGACACCTCACCACTCCCAACTATGAGTGATCAGCAGGGTGCCATAATGCTTAATGTCGAACCATCTTCTGTGATTACAAAAAGTAGTGGAATTATTGTCCCTACCTCGGCAGATTTTGATATTTCTATTGATTCTTTGCTCAGCGATGGAACTCTAAAGAATTTTTATGATGGCGCATTTTCTTCAATAGATACCTATATGGTGCTATATGCAGGTAATTATACCGCCACTGCACTCTCAGGCGAGAACGAAGCATTCTCTCTCGAAAAACCTACCTTTAGTGCCACCACCGACTTTGCTGTCTATGCTCAAAGAACTGTGAGTGTTGAGCTGGTAGCCATTATGGAGTCATTTGTCGTGGAGGTTAACTATAACGACGAACTGCTAAGTGCCTTTAGTGAAATTTATATCGAGGCGGAGATTGACAATGCTACACACATCTTTGCAGTTGGAGCAAGCGAAATAGCATACCTAGACCCTTGCGATGTAACACTAACCCTACTTGGAACTACTACAGAGGGGGTTCACTATAGCAGTGTAATAAAGAGTATCTCTTCACAGGGTAGGGAGCATTATATACTGGACATATCACTGCGCCCGTCGGGTAATGAATTCTCTATTGAGGTTGATACCGACGTTATAAGCTATGATATTGAGGACACCTTGGATGAGGAGCTTTACCCTGAGATTGGTTCTGCCACCACTGGTGCAATGGAGTTCTATGAAACAGCGGTGCTGGAGGGTGGATTCACCGATAATGCGCTAATAACACTTGCGGCACGTATTGAAACCGAATCGCTCACCCTACAATTTATTGATGAAAAGTTCTCTAGCTATGGCTTTGACACTGATCGTGTTTATGACTTTAGCGTGGCTGAGGATGTAGAGGCACTCACTGCGCTTGGTATGGTGATTCCAGAGGGCGGAGTGCTAAATAATAGCAACAATACTCTCTGTGTGGGCACACTCCCTTCGGTGCTCGAAACTCAGTATGGCGAGACTACTCAATACGCAGTGCGCCTTACCTCTACTGCGAAGTACCAGAGTGGCGAGAATACCACCGATTTCAATATTACTATCAAACCACCTGTCTTTACAATGCCAGATGTTGACCCTGTGAATGTATGGAGCAAGGAGTTTACCTATGAGGCAATCGCCAGGAGCAATGTTTCGCAGGGCGACCTTACGACAATGACCTCTCGCAATTATATAGTCTATGAGTATAGCTACGACCTACTGAACTGGGTTACTATTGCTAATAATACCTACACCGTGGGGAGTCTTACCCAGAGCACTTCGGGTACAACTGTTTACCTAAGGGCAAAGTATCGCTACACTTATTCGGAGAATACTGTAACGCTCACAACCGAGGCTACCACTCAAATTCCAAACAATACCTTTGCGACTTACTACTATACTGAAAACAATGGGCAGCCGTGCTACTGGTTCTACGCTAGCGGAGCATCGTCGGCTGACCAATGGTGGGCAACACGTAATTCTATGACTACTAGTGAGGGTATTGATGCAAAATACACGCGCTACTCAGGCTCACGACCTAATAGTGGCGGAGGTATCTATCTAGTTACTTGTGGCTGGGGTTCAGGAAATACAGCATCTGGTAGTTGGAGTATGATCTATAATATCTGGGCAGGTAAGGTCTTCTTGGGAACTTACTCTGCTGACTCTTATGATAATGATACTAACGAAAGCCACGGTAAGGAATTTACTTCTCGTCCAACGGGCGTTACATTTAACTACACCTACGACTACTATAAGAGTGGAGATAAGTACGTGGCGGAAATATGGGCGGAGAATCGCACTGGAGGTGTTACCACTCAGCTGGCTTATGCCTCAGCATCTGACGGTACAGAGAAAAGCTCGTGGACTTCGAAGACACTAACCCTTACCTATACAAATACATCACTGCCGATTACTCACCTCTGCGTGAGCTTCCAATCGGGAATCTACGAAAACCCATCGGATAATGGCAACAGCGACGGATATGTTAAAGACCCTAGCTTTGCATCAAGTGACCCAGGTGTTGGATCGGTCTTCTGCGTGAATAATGTTACACTAATCTATGGCAAATAATACTATGAAAAGATATATCTTAACTACACTTATACTTATTGTGGGGCTTGTGGGCTGCCAAAGCGTTAACGAGCCTTCTGCTACCAACAACCAAGGAACACTCCAAATCCTTGGACTCTCGGTTGATTGCCAAACCAGAGCAGACATCAATGCCGATAGCATTGCCTACTACCACGTCTTTGAGGTGACTATCACTGACCTTGCTAATAATGAGGTGGTGGAGCACTATGATTCTAACCACGATATGCCTCTAACGCTGGTGCTGGATGCTGGCAGCTACTCTGTGGTAGCGAGCACTGCCCAAATCGAGAGCCAAATCCCAGAGGATGGCAAGACCGTAGGGTTTGATATTCCGCAGTACCTTGCTGAACAAGAGGTTGAGATAGTGGCAGGCGAACTCACCCCTATTACCCTTGTGGCGTATAATTCAACGGCAATAGTGAATGTGTACTTTAGCGACCTGTTTAAGCAGCTCTATCCGTGCGAAGATCAGGGTGAAGATTATTCAGTGGAGGTTAGCTGTTCGAATGAGCAGAGCATAGTTTTTGCAAAGGATGAAACAAGGGCTGCTAACTTCGAGGTTACTGCCGATGATTTAACCCTTAGCTACCAATTATTCATTGCTCGTATGACAAATGATGGTGTGCTAGAGGATGTTGCCTCAGAGATTATTCCTGTTGAGCTTGAGGCTGAATATCTCGAAATGGCTCACCAGTATAATCTAACTATTGGTCTATAATATTTTAGGCTAAATAACGTTTACAAAAGAAAAAAGCTATGATGATAAACCCTGATTTTATGCTCCTCATTATTGTGGGAGTTGTTGGTATGGTTGTGCAGTGGAAGTTGCAGAGTGTCTTTGCGAAGTACTCTAAGGTGAGATTCGCTGGGGGGATGACTGGGCGTGATGTGGCAGAGAAGATGTTGCGTGATAATGGCATCTACGATGTTAAGGTTACTCACGTTCGAGGCAAACTCACCGATCACTATAACCCTCGCACTAAGACCGTTAACCTATCGGACTCAGTATATAACTCAAACTCTGTGGCGGCAGCTGCCGTTGCTGCACACGAGTGCGGACACGCCCTGCAACACGCCGTGGGGTATGCACCCCTTAAGATGCGCTCGGCACTAGTGCCTGTTACTCAATTCTCGTCGCAATTCTCTATGATTTTCTTGATTGGGGGTATTGCGCTGATGTATTGGGCTAATATGCCACACCTTGCGTGGGTCTTCTGGGTAGGTATCGGTATGCTATGCGTGGCGGCACTCTTCTCGATTGTCACCCTGCCTGTGGAATACAATGCCTCGAACCGTGCTATGGCGTGGCTTAATGACCAACACCTGCTCTCTAGAGAGGAACAATCCCAAGCCAAAGAGGCTCTGAGCTGGGCTGCTCGTACATACCTCGTAGCGGCTATTGCCTCGGTGGCAACTATCGTTTACTACCTTGGCTTTGCACGTGGTAATGATTAATTTTCAATAAATCTATGAAAAAAATAAAACTAAAACGTGGTAAAGAAGAATCTCTACTACGCCGTCATCCGTGGCTCTTTTCGGGTGCAATAGAGAGCGCAAGTGCCGAAATTGAAGAGGGTGATATAGTGGATGTTGTAACTAGCAAAGGTGAGTTTGTGGCACGTGGCATTGCGGCTCTTGGCTCTATTGCTGTGCGTGTACTGAGCTTCACAGAAGTGGAAATTGACCTAGAGTGGTGGAAAAATAAAATCCGTGAGGCACTTCAGTTGCGTCGTGCTCTGGGGCTTGTTGGTGTGGAGCATACTAATTGCTATAGACTGCTGCACGGTGAAGGAGATGGTGTACCAGGGCTTGTGGTGGATGTGTATGGTCAGGTGGCGGTTATGCAGGCTCACGCCGTGGGTATATTCTTGATGAAAGATACTATTGCACAGGCTCTTACCGAAGTGGTGGGGCTTAGCTCAGTCTATGACAAAAGTAGCGGAACTATCCCAAAGGTCAGTGGCATCGAGGCTATTGATGGCTACTTGATTGGGGGGAGTGTTGAGCAAACGCTTCTAGAAAATGGGATGGTGCTGCAATCTGCGTGGGAAGGTGGTCAGAAGACAGGCTTCTTTATTGACCAAAGGGAGAACCGTGAACTAGTCAGGCACTATGCTCGTGGGCGTAGGGTGCTCAATACGTTCTGCTATACGGGAGGCTTCTCGCTGGCGGCTCTATCGGGTGGGGCAGTGAGCGTGGACTCGGTGGATAGCTCTTCGAAGGCTATTGAGCTGTGTAGGGGGAATATTGAAATGAACTTCGCAGAGGCAGAGCACCGTGAGATAGTCGCCGATGCCATTGAGTTCGTTCGTGATATGCCCAGTGATGCTTACGACCTCATAATACTAGACCCTCCTGCATTTGCTAAGCACCGTGGAGCACTCGATAATGCGCTGCGTGCCTATCGTAGGTTGAATGCAGCTGCTATAAGGAGTGCTGCCGAAGGGACTATTATTTTTACTTTTAGTTGTTCGCAGGCTGTGAGTCGTGAGCAGTTCCGCCAGAGTGTTTTTAGTGCAGCGGCAATGGCAGGTAGGGATGTTAAGATATTAAATTTTTTGTCACAACCTGGCGATCATCCGATTAATATTTATCATCCAGAGGGGGAGTATCTAAAGGGTTTAGTTATTATGGTAGGGGAGTAGTAGTTGGGGGTTGCCGCTACTGGGCGCACCTTGTTGATTTAGAGTAAACTTAAGTCAAGAAAGTTTTTTGGGAGCCACTGGTCACTCCGAATGACCAAAGTCTGTTTTAGCTTGTATTCTAACAGACTAAAATGATTAAAGTTTTTTGGTTCTTTTGTTCACAAAAGAACGATGGAATCAGTCCGCTAGAGTAATGAGCAAGGCGGATGCCTTGCCTAAA
>JAWXTM010000040.1:0-16144 GCA_044433505.1 Rikenellaceae bacterium | reverse complement strand
TCTTTTGATTTTTAGGCAAGGCATTCGCCTTGCTATTGCTCTAGCGGACTGATTCCATCGTTCTTTTGTGAACAAAAGAACCAAAAAACTTTAATCATTTTAGTCTGTAATACTACAAGCTAAGTCACAAAAAAAGGTGCTCACATCACTGTAAACACCCCTTTTTATGAATTATGCACCACAAGAACTAACCAAGCATTGACGAAAGCTCCCCTACCATTGAACGTGCACCTGCTGCAATCTCCGCAACAGTCGCCTCACTATACATATAACAAGGCACCGTAATTACCCTATTCAAGCTATCAACCACAGCCTCCGACACACCCGACGCTAGCACCGTTGCACCATAATGCGCCTCGGCAGCCTCTGCCAACTCCCCACGCTCGCCCAACGTAATAGTCACACCCTCAATAATAGCTGGCAACGATAACGGAGCAATACACATTGCTGCCACTGGCTTGCCTGCGCTATGAAACTCACTCACCACTCTACGATAATCCTCATCTACACTAAAACCTATGCCATCAGCAGCAAAGCTAAAGAAGTTCTTAGCCGTACCAAACCCTCCTGGGATTACCACCGCATCAAAGTCCTCGGCACATAGCTCGCTAAAATCACGAACCGCACCCCTCGCAATACGAGCAGCCTCCACAATCTGCACACGAGTCTGCCCCGTAGCCTCCCCACAAAGGTGGTCGACTACCTCTTTTTGAGCCTTATTCATAGCAAAACATTCGTAAGCTATGCCAGCCTCACTAAGAGCAGTAAGTGCTAGAACAGATTCCTGAATCTCAGAGCCATCGCCACTGCCACATCCTGCAAGTAATATAGCTACTCTTTTCATTGTATTATTGCGCTTTACGAGCCGCAGTAGATTTGCTAGCAGCCACCTTAGGTTTAGATGACACTGCACCACCTTGGTTCTTTACAGCAGCACTATTAACTGTATTTTTAATTGCTTGTTGTGCGCCAACTTTAGGCGTTTCAGCAGCCTCTTCACCCTCTTGCTCCTCCTCTACAAAAGTACTCATACCAGCCGCAACTAGAATATTATACCATTGAGCAAGCTTTTTAATATCAGAGTTATGGACTCTATCACGGTCATACTCAGGCAGAGCTTTTTCCATAAATTCGCTAAGCTGAGCTGCCGAGCTTTTAGAGGTAATAGCCACAGCCGCACCATTAAATTCTTTATAGATTGTTTCGAAGATTTCGCCGAGCGACACCTCTTCCGAGTAAGTGTACATAGCAATATCACCAAGTGAGCTTACCTTAGCCGAACCGCTAACATTAGAGCGACGAGCCGCCGCATCTAGTGATTCAACAATAAAGCCACCTTTGCTTTGCGCCACATATTTGTAAAGCCCTGGGGCACCCGAGATAGATAGTATTTCAGAAAGTTTCATTTTTTATATGTTTAAGGGGACTTCTAAAACCTTACTTTTAGTTGTCCATTATTTAATGTTTAATTTTTATTGGGGTCAGCTTTTAGGAGTCCCCTTTACTGTTTATCGGTTTGCAAAGATAGTAATTTTTCGTGAAGTGCAATAACTTTAGGGGTTAGTAGTTGCTTTTTTGCCGTAGTTACAGAGAAGTCTGCACGCTTTAGTAGCTCATTTTGTGGCATTTGTGAAGCAAGGCGAGCCTCGACGCTCTGTTGTGGCAACCCATCACGGGTCATTATTCTATCGAGCAGTTCCGCCTCATCCACCACCACTGCCACCACATAATCCATATCTCTCTCTATGATACTACCGTAGAGTATGGCACTCTCAATCACCACATACTTATGGTCGGAATGTGTTCGAATCCACTGCCACATTTCATCTCTAAGAGCCGTGTGTACGGAGAGTTCCACCCTCTCTTTTAGCTCTCTGTCTGAGAAGATTTTTTCAGAGATAAACCCTCTGTTTAATTCCCCGTTATTGGTGTAGGCGTCTGTGCCCAAAATTTCTGTTAACTCAACCTTCAGCCGAGGAGTTTTCATAATCTCTTTGGCCCTTTGATCGCAATTATAGTGTGGCACGCCCAACATACCCAGCACTTCAATAACACTACTCTTGCCAGAGCCCATCACTCCCGTTACGCCAACTACCACACTCATCGCATATTATATATTTCGATAAACTCAGGCTCTACGCTCCACTCGATAACCTCCGCTGGAAGTCCACTGACCACCACTCTGCGCATCAATCCATCGAGCGATTCGCTCTGCTTGCCAACACTAATTTTAATATTGCTTAGATTAATATTTTTCACCTCACGAGGCAGCTTTAGCGTTAGAGTAGCCTCAGATGGCAACAGCAACATATTCTGCCCAACACCTTGTTGAATAGGTAGTGTTACGGTCTCTTGGTAATACCCCACAACGCTTGCAGTGTAGCGCACCATATTATTGCTCACATAGGCACCACTTGGTACTTCTAGCCTTATCACACCACTCAAATCAGTTCTAACCGCCGAGAAGGCTTCTGTCTCAGTGTAGATGCACTTTAAGGTATCGAGCATAGATTGTGGTGCTTTGACCATCACCGAGTCTGGCGAAAGGTGCAATTCTCCATTTACAGTATATTGCGGCACGCAATCAACCTCCAATCGAGGCACTACGGGTAGTTTGAGTTCAACGGTGGGTGAGATTTTAACTTTGGCAATGGTGTCGGTAATCATCAGCACCTTAAATTGGCTTTGGTGCTGGCTCATAGCCCTAAGCAACGACTCCTCATCAATACCATACATATAGTTCTGCCCCTCTTTCATTAATATCAAATCGCTTAGTGGTAGTGTCACCGCACTGCCAAACCCCATCTTATATGGAAGTAGCACACGCCCATCCCCCTCGGCAAGAAGCTCAACACTGACGCTCGGAGTTTCGACAATAATAGTGGCATCATAATTGACATCAAAGAGCACATCGACATCAATAGTTGTGGTGTAATTCTGAGACAGTGAGGAGATATACCACAGTATAAATGCGAGTAGAAAAAAGACCAAAAAGACTGGGGAAAAGACTCTTCGTAATATTTTTTTAATTTTTTCCTGCCTATTCATAATCACAAAGGTAGTTAAAAAATTGAGAAATCCAGAAAAAAATACTACCTTTGCACTCGGAAATTTGGGTCATTTATAGAAATTATACCCAATAAAATTAAGATAAATATGGCAGGATTAAAAAAACAGACGAAAATAGTTGCAACAATTTCAGATAGGCGTTGTGATGTGGAGTTGCTCAAGGCTCTCTACGAAGAGGGAATGAATGTGGTGCGCATTAACTCGGCTCACACTACCTTTGAAGGTGCACAAGAGATTGTGGATAATGTGAGAAAAGTGTCGGAGCGTATCGCAATTCTTGTGGATACAAAAGGACCTGAAATTCGTACAACACTTATTGAAGAGGGTGGTATTGAGGTTGCTACTGGCGACACTATCCAAATCAAAGGCTGTGATGGACTAGAGTGCAAGGGTTCGTCTAAAGAGGGGCTGTATGTTAATGACCCTCACTTCTTTGATCAAGTGCCTGAGGATTCAATGGTGCTTATCGACGATGGCGAAATCGAACTAAAGGTAATACAGAAGGATACTAAAAATCGCTCGCTTGTGTGCGAGGCTATGAACCAAGGTGTTATCAAGCAAAAGAAGAGCGTCAATGTGCCAGGTGTGGCAGTAGACCTCCCTTCGCTTACCGGGCGTGATATTGAGTATATCAACTGGGCGGTAAAGGTTGATATTGACTTTATTGCACACTCATTTGTGCGTACCAAAGAAGACCTGATTGATATTCAAAAGATACTAAACAAGGCAGGTAGCCACATCAAACTTATTGCTAAGATTGAGAATCAACAGGGGGTTGACAATATTGACGAGATTTTGGATAACTGCTATGGTATTATGGTGGCACGTGGGGACTTGGGTGTGGAGCTTCCAGCCGAGGAGATTCCTGTTACGCAACGTTCGCTGGTCAAAAGGTGTATCGAGCGCAAAAAACCTGTGATTATTGCTACACAGATGCTACACTCTATGATTACTTCGCCACGTCCAACTCGTGCGGAGGTTAGCGATATTGCAGGGGCAATTTACCAAAGGGTAGATGCTATTATGCTTAGTGGCGAGACTGCAATGGGTGATTATCCAGTTGAGGCGGTTAAAACAATGTGTTCTATTGCTAGGCGTGTGGAGCAAGTCGTAGAGCCTATTATTAGTATTAATATGGTAAAGATTAACAATGAGGTGACTGCACAGTTGGCACGTTCAGCGGTGAGGGCATCGACTAATCTACCAGTTAAGGCTATTGTGGCAGATAGTATGAGTGGTCGTACGGCACGTTACTTGGCTGCATTCCGTGGTGTGAAGCCGGTCTATACTTTGTGTTACCGCAAGCACGTAATGCGTGAGCTTGCGCTGTCTTATGGTATTTATGCTGATTATGGTGAGCCATTGTTGGCTCACGATACTTTCACTTCTCAGATGGTACTAGAGTTGGAGCGCAAGGGGGTACTTTGCAATGAGGATAAGGTAGTGGTAGTAGGTGGACGTTTTGGTGCGGCACACGGGGCTTCGTTTATGGAGGTGAGCAAGGTTATTCACCTTATTAGCAAGCTTATGGCAGATTAGGTATTAATGCATAATTCATAAAAAGGGGGTGTTTACACAGTACTGTGAACACCTTTTTTTGTGCCTTAGCTTGTAGTATTACAGACTAAATCAAGATACCCACCATACAACTCTGCCGTGTTAAAATTATTTACACTATGTGTCAAAAAAAATGACACTTTTTAATGACAGTACTCTGCACAACTACCTGACAATCAGTAATGTAGAACTTTGGCACGGCAAATGGTATATTTCATAGTAACTAAAATAAAAATACTATGAAAATATACAAAAAGAAAATTATCGCCACTAGCCTTACACTACTCTCAGTAATCTCAAATGCTACTTGGGCACAAAACCTAAATACATTTTCCTTAGAAGGATGTATGCGCTATGCAGTGGAAAACAACAACTCCGTAAAGATTCAACAAAGCGAAAACCTCAACGCCCAACAAAACAACACCGAAGCAATAGCATCGCTCTTCCCTTCACTCAGTGCATACTCTAGCCTCACTAACTCTTATGGTCGCTCCATTGACCCCGAAACCAACACCTACACCACTAGCGGTAACCTGTCGAACTACTACAGCATAACTGCTTCGCTGACCGTATTCGATGGACTCTCTAATATAAACACCGTAAAGGCTACCTCTATAAAACTGGAGAGTGGCGGACATCAGCTTCAACAACAAATGGATCAGACAGCACTCTCTGTTATGAAGCTATTCTACGATGCTCTGTACTACGAGCAAGCAGTAGCCATAACCAAAGAGCAGCTCGCTTCCTCAGAGCAGGTGCTGCTACTCACCGAGCGTCAAAGGGAGTTGGGTATCAAGAGTGATGCCGATGTGGCACAAGCCAGCGCACAGGTTGCAAATGACGACCTACTTCTCACCCAGCAACAAAGCAACCTTGACCAAAGCCTACTCAATCTAAAGGAGGCAATGAATTACCCACTGAGCGAGGAAATATCGCTTACGAACTCCGATACAACGACAATCCAAAATATCAAGCCTCACCAAGTACTAGAGCATAACCCTGAGGTGCTCTATGCACGAAGCTCGCTAGAGGAATCCAAGGTTAATCTAAAAATAGCCAAGGGTGGGTACTACCCAACCGTGGCAGTGGGTGCAGGTTATAACACTAACTTCTATAAAATGTTAGATGTTGTAGATTCTCAGAACCTCTTTTGGAATCAGATAAAGGACAATTACGGTTATTATGTGGGGGCATCAATCTCGATACCTATCTTTCAGGGGCTGAGTAACCGAAGCAATGTCAAGCGAAGTAAGAACAATATTCGAATAGCCGAACTTCAGCTCAGCGACACTGAACTAAGGATTGAGAAGGCTGTGCGTGATGCGCTCTTGCAGCGTGAGAATTCACTAAAGGAGTATATCGGTGCAGAGAGAAAGATTGCTGCAAATCAACTCTCTAATGATGCTATGACAAGGAAGTATAAAGAGGGGATGGTAAGCATCATAGACCTGCAGAAGAGCAGCAACGACCTACTACTGGCAAAAGCCGAAGAGCTTAGAGCCAAGTTCAACTACCTAGTGCAATGCATAATGATAAGTTACTATAACGGGGAAGAAATTTTTTAACAAACACAAGAATAATGGATATTTTAATCGAAAAACCAAAGGGTATCAAGGCCGTTTTCAGAACCAAGAACTTACCCTATCTACTGGGGTTAATTTTAGCAGTATTTATAGTATGGCTAATAGTGCGAGATAACTCGTCGACACTTAGCATCAATTCCAAGACCATAGCCATAGAGGAGGTCAAGTATGGGGAGTTCAACGACTATGTGCGCATATCGGGTAAGGTGCAGCCTATCAGCACAGTACAGCTCAGTCCGCTAGAGATTGGTGTGGTGGAGCAGATTTTAGTTGAGGAGGGTTCATCAGTAAAGCGAGGTGATGTGATTGCTATTTTAAGTAATAATAATCTAAACTTATCTATCTTAGATAGCGAGGCGCAGCTTGCCGAGAAGCAGAACTTTTTGAGAAACACCCAAATCACTATGGAGCAGGAACGCCTGAGCCTCAACCAAGAGCGTCTACAGCTCGAACTCGACGTAAAGCGTAAGTATAGAGCCTACCAGCAGCAGGAGAAGCTCTACGAAGAGAGTCTTGTTGCCAAGGAGGATTGGTTGATTGCTAAGGAGGACTACGAGTTGGCTCTGAGCAGTAGACAGTTAGTTCTAGAGCGTCAGAAGCAGGACAGTATCTACCGCAGTGTGCAGGTTGAGCAGATGGAGGAGAGCCTCGATAATATGCGCCGCAATATGGAGCTAGTGCGCCAGAGGGTGGAGAATCTAAAGATCAAGTCGCCTATTGATGGGGAGTTGGGTCTATTGGATATAGTCTTGGGTCAGTCGGTTTCATCGGGTCAGAAGGTGGGGCAGGTTGGTGATTTGTCAAGTTTCAAGATCGAGGCCGATATTTCGGAGCACTATATAGACAGAGTTAGCACTGGTCTTTCGGCAGCATTTGAGCGTGGTGGCGACAATTTCGAGACTCAGTTGCGCAAGGTTTACCCAGAGGTCAGAGAGGGCAAGTTCCGAGCCGAATTTAAGTTTGTGGGCGAGAGACCCGAGAATATCCGTGTCGGTCAGACCTATTATTTGAATCTGCAACTAGGCGCGCCGAGCGAAGCGATATTAATTCCACGAGGTTCATTTTACTCAAGTACGGGAGGGAATTATATCTTTGTTGTTGGGGATGACGGCAAGGCGTATAAGCGCAAAATAAAAATTGGTCGTCAGAACCCACAGTACTACGAGGTCACCGAGGGGCTATCGGCAGGCGAAAAGGTAATCGTATCGAGCTACGACCAGTATGGCAACAACGAGATTTTACTACTAGATTAATGCATAATGCATAATTCATAATTATTTGCATTATACGAAAATTACAAAAACAGAAAAAAATAATACACTTACAAACAACCAATTATGCATTATACATTACGAATTAAAAATTATGCATTATAGATTATGCATTATGAATTAAAAAAGCTATGAAAAATTTCTTTAACACACTACGCCGATACAGGGTGTCGAGCATACTAAATATACTAGGACTTAGCGTTGCCTTTGCCTCGCTCTATATTATTGCCACACAAGTGATTTATGAGTTTAACTATAATAAGGCAATACCAGAGCACGAGAGGGTCTATAATATTCAGCTCTTAGGGGTTTTTGATGATAATAAAGCTACTATTAATACCTCACGCCCACTCATTGACATTTTTGTGCAAGATGAGCCGTCGGTCGAGAGTTATGGAGCACTAACGGCATTGCTTATGGATGAGGAATATGGTCTACCTAAAAAGAGTGATAGTGAGCAGGGGGTAATTGTTACCTCTAAGAGTTTGGAGATTTCCGAAAGTGCGCTAGATATTTTAAAGCCTGTGGCAGTTGAGGGTTCTTTCGAGGACTTTGATGCTGACCCTGAGGGCACTATTATCGTGAGTGAGTCATTCTCTGATACTCACTCGCTAACGGTTGGGGATAACCTGCACTGCGGATCCAGAGACTTAAAGATTGTAGCAATCTATGAAGATCTGCCAAAGGGGACTGACTTTTCGGGAGTGAATGTTATCCGCAATCTAGGCAAGGAGAATAAGTATGAGATGGGGAATTTTAATTACCTGCAATGCATAAAGTTCAAAGAGGGTACTGCCCCTGACGATGCTTTTATTAGACGTGGGTTTGAGAGATTTGCCCAGGAGTACGAGGGTATGTTCAATGTTGCCGAAACCGATACACTCCCTGCACGCTTGATGCCTATCTCGGATTTGTACTTTGCGGACGATATTCTCACCTACGACTTTGCCGTGCAGGGTAATTACACTACTACCGTAACGCTACTCTCTATTGCCATTGTGCTGCTACTCATTGCTATTATTAACTTTATCAACTTCTTCTTTGCGCTAGTTCCCCTACGCATCAAGGCAGTCAATACCCACAAGATTTTTGGGGGTACACGTGGCGGATTGGTGGTAAACTTTATAGTGGAATCGCTGGGGCTAACCCTTATTGCACTACTTCTTGCTGCCTTTTGGGTATATGCTTCGTTGGAAACCTCACTTGTCGAGGTGCTCAACTCTCCCGTTGGCTTCACCGATAATGCGGTCATTGGTGTAAGCATTATTGGCTTTGCCATTTTAGTTTCAATCATTGTGGCACTCTATCCTGCCCTCTATATAACTTCATTCCCAGCTGCAATGGCGATAAAGAGTGGCTTTGCTGCATCACGCTCGGGCAAGATTCTTCGTTATAGCCTTATTGGCGTGCAGTATGTTGCCACAATGATTCTTTTTATCTACACTATTTTCACCAATATTCAGTATCGCTATATGATGGATTTCGATATGGGATTCAACAAGACCGATTTGATTACCACCGACATTCTACCCTTTATATCTGCCGATAACGCTGTAAGGGCTGATTTTGCCGAAAACCTAAAGAAGCATCCCTCTATTGTGGATGTTACGTTCAGCAGTGATGAGGGTATAATATCATCTTCTAGGATGACTTGGGGAAGATCCCTTAATAATAAAGATATAATGCTACCCGTCTTTGCCGTTGATTATAACTTTTTGGATGTGATGGGTATTGAGATATTGGAGGGGCGTGCACCTCTGGCAACTGACCAAGCAGAGGGCGCAGGTGCATTTGTCTTCAACAAGGCTCTAATGGATAAGTACGATATAAAACTTGGTAATAAGATTTGGGGTGCTAATTCAGAATTTGAGGTTGTTGGGGTGTGCGATAACTTTACGCACCAACACCTCAAGAACAGTGCCTCACCTATAGCATTCTTTGTATGCAACAACACGTGGCGATTGCTTTCACACGTCTATATCCGCATAAACCCAGATGCCGATGTAAAGGAGCTAACAAAGTATATCCAAGAGTGTTCGGATGAACTATCGGGCGACTATACCTCAGCTCTAGAGTTTGCGTACTTCGACCAAGAGCTTGGCACGACCTACGCCATTGAGCACAAAACCACCACTATGGTATCGTTCTTTGCGGTGGTTTCGATTATTATTTCGCTGATGGGGGTCTTTGGGTTGGTGCTCTTTGAAACGCAGTTCCGCCAGCGTGAGATTGTTATTCGCAGGGTGCACGGCGCAACGGTGGGGAAGATACTATGGATGATAAACCGTAAATTTTTAGTGATTATCGCTATATGCTTTGCAGTAGCCGCCCCAGTGAGCTACTTCCTTGTGGAGAGTTGGCTTTCGAGCTTCGCCTACCGCATAGAGCTTTCGCTGTGGATATTCCTAGCCGTACTCCTGATAATAACCCTAATAACAACCCTAATAGTAACTGTTCGCAGCCTCAAGGCCGCCAACTCTAACCCCGCTTCCTTAATCGGCAAAAACGCATAACTAATATGAAAAATTTCTTTAACACACTACGCAGATACAAGGTGTCGAGCGTGCTGAACATCGCAGGGCTGAGCATTGCCTTTGCAGCAATTTATTTTATCACAGCGCAAGTCAAGTACGATTTGACCTTTAACAATGCCATAGAGGATAGCCAAAATATCTATGGAGCCTTTGTGCCAACGTGGGATGACTCGACTAAAGTGATGCCATTTGTGCCTAGAGTACTGATGGAGGAAGTGGCAGAGTGCTCGCCCCTTATCGAGGAAGTTGTGCCCGTGCCTGCATATTCCTTTACCCAACGCTTTGTGTGGGTTAATATTGACGATAAAGCCTCTTTTGATTTGACGTATGCTATGGGCTTTGCTAATAGTAGTACCTTTGAACTTCTTGGGTATAATATTATCGAGGGTTCATTGCAGGACTTTGATAGCGAGAGGTACTACTCTCAGGCGGCTATTAGTAGGAGTGCTGCTGAAAAGAGCGGACTCAAAGTAGGTGACCTGATTGCCACTATCGAAAACAAAAAGGCTGGTATTACCGTTGCGGCTATCTATGAAGATAGGGTGGCAAATACTACTTTCTCAGGTATAGAAATCTTTACCAATATCGGTAAGGATAGCGACCCTACGCTAAACCGCTGGAATAACGCCTACTTTGTAAAGGCTGCCAAGGGAGTGACCAAAGAAGAGCTGAATACCACGGCTAGCGACCAGATTGATGCAGCACTTGTGGCTCGCTTCTCTGACTACTTTGCAGATGGCAATAAGGGCCAGTTGCGCACTAGCTATGCACCCCTTTCGGAGCTGTACTTCAGCGAAAATATAGATCATTATACCCCTGACGATTATGGAGATAAGACCTACACCGTAATGCTTATTGCCGTGGCACTTATCATTATAGTAATTGCGCTACTGAACTTCGTGAACTTCTTCTTTGCGTTGATGCCAGTGAGGATTCGCACCATAAACCTCTGCAAAATCTACGGCTCTAGCACCCTAAAGCTAAGAGTAAACTTCACTCTGGAAACGCTCTTTATGATAATGTTCTCGCTGCTGGTTTCCTTGGGGCTTGTCTACGTAGCCTACGATATGAATATCGGAGAATACTTTACCACACCCGTAGCCCTGCAACACAACTGGGGCGTGGTTGGCATTATGGTACTCTTTGCGCTAGTGGCGGCAGTGCTTATCAGCCTCTACCCATCGTACAAAATCACCTCATACCCTGCAACCCTATCCATAAAGGGTAACTTCGGGCTAACACGTCAGGGTAAGGCACTAAGGTATGGACTCCTAGCACTACAACTCGTAGTCTCTATCACACTCATTACCATCGTGGCATTCTTCAATCTGCAACTCTCTTTTGTTAAGAGCAAGGACTTAGGCTTTAATACAGAGAAGCTGATACTATTTCAAAATGGTCAAACCCTAGCCCAAAAGGCAACAAATGAAACGCTATGCACCCAAATTATGGCGATAAGCGGAGTTGAGAGTACAACAAGTTCGAGCTATCCTATAGTGAAAAATAGTTTCGGTCAGAATGGTCAGTTAATCAATGGCATAGATGGCTTTGTAAATGTTATGTACGTTGCTCCAAACTTCTTTGACTTTATGGAGATGGAGATACTAAAGGGCAGAGGACTGCTAGAGAGTGACGGGGCATATAACAAGGAATTAGAGGTAGATAGGACTAAAGCAGTCTTCAACGAGGCAGCCGCAAAATACTTTAACGTTACCCTAAAAAACGACCTCTTTGAGAAGGGCGCATTCGAGGTTATCGGGGTTTGCGATGATGTGAATAACTTTAGCCTTGACAAAGAGATTGCACCTCTGGCGTATGCGAGTATGAGGGGCGATTTTGGCTGGCATCGCTATAACTACGTCAGGTACGAAGATGGTGCAGATGTTGAAGCAATCGTAAACCAAATCCAAAAGATTATCTGCGAACTAGACCCTGACGAATCACTCGGTACGGCAAGCATACAACGCTTCGATGACTATCTGAGCGACGCTTACAGCACTCAGAGCGATCTTGTGAATAAAATAGCACTCTTTACCCTAATTTCAATAGTCATTTCACTTATGGGTATCTTCGGGCTAGTCTACTTCGACGTTCAGTACAAAAGGCGTGAGATTGCCATACGCAGGGTCTTTGGGGCATCGGTTACTTCGATTCTAAAGCAAATGAACAGAGTCTATATCCGTATCACCCTTATCTGCTTTGCCATTGCAGTGCCACTGAGCTACTATATTGTGAGTAGCTACCTTGAGACCTTCGCCTACCGCACACCAATTCACTGGTGGGTCTTTGCCCTAATACTCCTTGGAGTACTGCTACTAATCACCACTATTATAACCCTTTCGTGCCGCCGTACAGCCTCAACCAACCCAACTATAACAATTCAATAATAACAATTCAATAATAATAACCATAAAAACACAAAAATTATGTTACAAGTAAAAGACATCCAAAAAAGATTTAAAACAGACATCGTTGAAACTATCGCTCTTGACGGCGTATCATTTGAAGTTAATGAAGGTGAATTTGTTGCCGTTATGGGCCCATCGGGTTGTGGCAAATCAACCCTACTGAATGTGCTCGGACTACTCGATAACCCTACAAGCGGTGAGTATAAACTCTTGGGGGAGGAAGTAGGCTCGCTAAAAGAGAGTGAACGCACCAAATTCCGTAAAGGCAATATCGGCTTTATCTTCCAGAGTTTTAACCTGATAGATGAACTGTCGGTATTCGAAAATGTGGAGCTGCCGCTAATCTATATGGGCGTTAAACCCAAAGAGCGCAAAGAGAGAGTAACGGCAATCCTAAAGCGTATGGCTATCACCCACCGTGCAGGTCACTTCCCTCAACAGCTCTCGGGCGGTCAGCAACAACGTGTAGCGATTGCTAGAGCACTGGTGAGTAACCCAAAGTTAATCCTAGCCGATGAGCCTACGGGTAACCTCGACTCAAAGAATGGAGCCGAGGTAATGAGCCTACTTATGCAGCTACACAAAGAGGGCAGCACCATTATTATGGTAACTCACTCACAGCACGATGCCGCCTACGCTGGTCGCACCATCAATCTCTTCGACGGCAAGATTGTCGAGGACGTGCTAAACTATATGTAATGTATAATGCATAATGTATAATGCATAATGCATAATTATTTGCATTGCACTAAAACAACAAACACAGACAAAAAATAATACACTTACAAACAACCAATTATGCATTATGAATTATGAATTATAAATTAAATAAGATGAAAGTGCTACTCTTGGGAGTTGCACTTTCTATCTCGCTCGTGATGTTCTCGAAAGTTTATTTTGAAAATAGTTACGAAGACTTTGTGTCTGAGCGTGATAGGACGTACCGAGTAACAGTAACCTATGTAGATGGAGCAAAATCAAGTAACTATGATAGACTTTCGGGCGGTATCGTAGGGCTTGCAGCTGACTATACGCCTCAAATCGAGATGACAACTCGTTTTACTAATTTGGGCGATGAACTTACTTTTGCTCGCTCTGGGGTCGCTTTCGAGGAGTCTAAACCAACAACAACTGCCTCAATCGTAGCTGTTGATACTCTCTTCTTCGATATGTTCCCCACTGCAATAACTGGTGAGAATCCCAAAACTACGCTCTCAAACATTGGGGGCGTGATGCTCTCTCGTTCTCTTGCCGAAAAGATGACGGGTGATGGCGACCCAACTTCGATGATTGGTGTAAGCATTAAATGTGTGACCCGAAATTATGGTGAGCACGTGGTTAAAGGGTTGTTCGACGACTTCCCCGAGAACTCAGACCTGCACAATATCGAAATTATCGCTCCTGTTGATATTATGGGGGATGGTAAAGATGGTGTGCTTGGTAATGACCGCTATGATAGCTATGTTAGACTCGTCGAGGGAGCAAATATTGCAGAAGTTGAACGAGCATTTGTAGAGGTCAAAGAGAAGAATATGTTTGCTGAGGCTCAAGATTGGGGCATCAACACCGACAAACTGGATATAAGATTCCATCTTCAACCCCTATCTGAGTATCATAGCGAACAAACCGACGTTAAAATTATGACCTATATGCTCACTTCGCTTGGTATTGCTATGTTGCTCATTGCTATGCTCAACTATGTGCTGATTGCAGTTACGGCACTTGTCAAGCGTGCGAAGAATATCGCTACTAGACGATGTTATGGTGCATCCACGTGGGTAATCTACAAAATGCTTATTAACGAGGCACTTGTTACTTTGTTTCTTTCGCTTGCACTTGCAACGTTTATAATTTTTGCACTACAAGAGCAAGTTGAAGCGATTGTGGGGGTGGCGTATCGTGCGCTATTTGGGTGGAATTCGGCAGTGATAGTCGCTATTGTTTCTCTATTTGTGGTGGGGGTGTGTGGTATTGTACCTGCTGTGCTCTACTCTCGCATTCCACTTACAGTGGCATTTACTCGCTTTAAGGAGCGCAATACCAAATGGAAGCACGCACTTTTGGCGGTTCAATTTGCAGGAGCAATGTTCTTTGTTTCGCTACTTAGCATCATAGCTTTGCAATATAGATTTGTGCTGAACCTAGATATGGGCTATAACTACGACAATATCATTGCTGTACAGACTGCAACTCTAACTCCCCAAGAGAGGATGTTACTCAAAGAGGAGTTAAGCAAAGTGGCAGGCGTTGAAACTATGAGTTACTGCTCGTCAGTGCCACTCGATGGTGGGTCGGGTAATGACGCTCAACTGCCTGACGATGAGAATGTACGCTTTAATATTCGTGACTTCTACTCAGCAGATGAGAACTACATCGAGCTATTAGATATAGAGATTGTCGAGGGTCGCAATTTCAGTAAAGATGCCCCAGTTGGTCGTGAGGTTTTGGTCAGCGAGAGGTTTCTCACCGAGATGGAAAAGCAGGTAGATTGGGGCGGAAATGCTATCGGTCGAGAGATGTTATTTTCGGAGCATAGCCAAGGTACTGACCAAAGATATACCATTTGCGGAGTATTTAAAGAGATTATTGGAGGCACAGCCTACTTTGAAGATACCCGCCCACAGGTAATATTTTTTAACCATACCGAAAGCAATAGATATACAAACTACCTCAATGCTTTAATGATTAAGCTGGAGGAGGAGACACCCGAGGTTACAGCAACAATTAACAGCCTATTAGAGAAATTATTTCCCGAAAAGATGCTATACACCCAGAGCTACACTCAGGAGGTTACGGCAGCCTACTCCGAGAGCCAAAAGTTCCGTAATATGGTCTTTTATGCAGGTATAATAGTCCTAATCATTACCCTAATCGGACTCATAGGCTACACCCGTGACGAGATTGAGCGTCGCAGAGCAGAAGTGGCAATACGCAAGATTCACGGAGCAACTACCGTGGAGATTATCCAAATCTTTACGGGTGATATAGTGTGGCTCGTTGGGTTCGGCGTCGTCGCAGGTGCAGCAGCAAGCTACTATGCCGCAACGGCATTACTGGAAATGTTCGCCTACAAAATTCCGCTTAGTTGGTGGATATTCACCGTAAGCGCAGTGGTGGTAATAGCAGTAATCACCGCAGTAGTCCTCCTCGCCACTCGCAAGGCAGCCAATGCCAATCCTGTGGAGAATCTAAAATCGTATTAATTTTCAGGTTCGTTACTATACACACGCTAAATGACCAAAGTTAAAAATAATACAATTTATAACAAACTAAATAATTAAAGCTAGAGCAATACAACAATGCAATAGCTTTGGGGGTTTGGGAGGAAAATCTTCGATTTTTTTGTTTGTCGTTCCTCCAAACCCCCAAAGATTTTTATTGGAGTTTGCGCTAGCTTTCGGTTGTGCAACCGAAAGATTTTTATCTTTGATTTTTAGGCAAGGCTGCGCCTTGCTATTGCTCTAGCGGACTGATGCCATCGTTCTTTTGTGAACAAAAGAACCAAAAAACTTTAATCATTTTAGTCTGTAATACTACAAGCTAAAACTATAGCAATACAACAGAGCTATAGTTTTGGGAGTTTGTACTAGCTTTCGGTTTTCCAACCGAAAGATTTTTGTCTTTGATTTTTAGGCAAGGCATTCGCCTTGCTATTGCTCTAGCGGACTGATTCCATCGTTCTTTTGTGAACAAAAGAACCAAAAAACTTTAATCATTTTAGT
>JAWXTM010000039.1:0-16174 GCA_044433505.1 Rikenellaceae bacterium | reverse complement strand
CTTTCGGTTTTACAACCGAAAGATTTTTGTCTTTGATTTTTAGGCAAGGCATTCGCCTTTCTATTACTCTAGCGGACTGATTCCATCGTTCTTTTGTGAACAAAAGAACCAAAAAACTTTCTTGACTTAGAAACTGTTTAAGTTTTAATGATTTAAAATACTGGTTGCCAGTTGTTTAATTGCGAAATATTTTGTATCTTTATGGTCACTACACTATAAAGAATGGCAAAGAATTACTCAACAAACTTGACTGACAACCAATACGATACAATATTACGAATAATTGGTGACTTTTGCAAATGCAAACACTCTTTGAGAGATATTTTTAGTGCGATTTTATACATTTTAAAGACAGGTTACCAATGGCAAATGCTTACGTTGCAAACAAGGTGGCAGATCATTACCAAGCGTTGGGTTTGTTGATTCACAGAGTGTTAGCACTACTGGAAGCGAATACGCAAGCTATATGCAGATGGTGGGTATCGAGGTGAGCTAGTGGGTAACGTCAAAGAACAAATGGGGTATGATATGGAGGTTACATTAATAAGCGATAAGGCACTAGAGTTCAAGCCGTTACCCAAACGCTGGGTTGTCGAGCGTAGTTTCTCGTGGCTTGAAAGCTTTCGACGATTGGCAAAGGATTATGAGCGTACTTGCTGCGCTTCTGAAAGTATGATTTATCTTGCATTCATTGCGCTGATGCTTAAATAATTATAAATGGAAAACTTAAACAGTTTCTTAGTCTGCTATAATACAAGCTATAATAAACTTTGGTCATCTGGTGTGCCCAGCGGCACCGCCGCCATAACACACCTTTTACCTAATCTACAGTGAACTTCTTATCTGATATTGACGACCAATAATTCTGTACTATTGCCTTGAGTTTCTTATGATCACTGCTAGGCGAACTTAACAATTCATCCAAGGAGCACTGCTCAATACCCTCTGGGGTTATTAGCTGATAAATACCCATATTATTATTAATAGCAAAGGCATCGGTGGAGTCATCAAAAACATTTCTGCCGAAGCTAAAGTAGTCGCTCTCCCTGCCAAAGAGGTGATAGAGCGTTGGAGCAATATCTATTTGTTGCGTAATAGTAGAGTCTAACCCTTGAAGCGACCCGTCTGGCGTGTGAATAAAATAGACGATATGTGTATTGCCAAGTGTAGTGCGTGCAAAATCGCTATATAGCTCTGAGCTGACGTGATCGGCAACAAAGACAAAAACACTATTCTCGAACCACGCCTCACGGGAAGCCGCTTCATAAAACCTCTTTAGCGAAAGGTCAGTGTAGGCTACTGGTTGATGCACCTTGGTATGCCCCTTTGGAAGAATATCTTCGTACTCCTTAGGAACTACAAAGGGGTGGTGAGAGGTGAGCGTAAAGAGTGATGCAAAGAATGGCTGAGGTGTAACCGACAGCTCTTCATTAAAATACTCAAAAAATGGCATATCGAAGATTCCCCAAAAGCCATCATATCCCTCATTGCCATATTTCAGCTGATAGTCATCCATTGAGACGGCTTGTTTTACGCCTGCGAGGCGAGCGTATGCATCATATCCCATCGAGCCTTTTGGGCTACCGTTATAGAACTTTGTATCGTAGTTTTGTTCTGCGAGGAAGTGCCCTATGCCATCCATATCGGAGAGTGCCGCCGAAGTGGTCGAAAAGGGAATCTCTAGCGACGGTATAGAAGATAGTATCGAAGGGAGTGCATCAATGCTCTTTGCTCCATTTGCATAGGCACGAGTAAAGGTTAGGCTATGCTGCATCAGCGAGTCAATAAATGGCGTTAGGCTCTCTTCATATAGATCTGGGTAAAGGAACTTAGAGTGCTCAGCCGAGAAGCTCTCCAATACAAAAATCACTAGATTTTTACCCCTTTGGCTACCAAAGAGGCTATCTTGTGTCATTGCACTATGTACAGGAGTGTAGTATTTAGCTAGTTCAGTTGAGTCCATAAAGTGTGGGCGTACGGGTTGGTCTTCACCAATGGTGCGTAGTATCGAGAATGGGTTAGATAGCACCAGCGATGCTTTGAGTGGGGTTTTGACATAGCCCGCTGCATTGGATAGTGTTATGGGTCTAACATCACGCCCTATACCACCTCTCATTGCTACCACTATTAGCCCAATGCTTACCACCAAAAGAATGCTGTATGTTACTATATTTTTCAAGCCATATTTAAAATCCAGAACTTTTCGAGCGCACCACCTATAGACCCTATAACTTAGGTACATAAGTGCCACTATTAGTAAGACTAAGTACCAATTCTCTGTCATTGATTTCACGATAATATCGGAGCTGTTATCGTTATTAAAGAAGTGGAACTCCTCGCCAGAGAAGCGTTTTCTGGCAAAGTGGAAGTAGACAGCATCACCTACGTTAAAGAGCACTACAAGGAACACTCCCAGCAGGTAGCTCCAGCAAAGGGTTACTCTATACCACTTTGAGCGCAACCCTTTGGCAGAGAGTGGCAACAGGCTCAGAACAGTAAACAGAGAGAAAGTATAGCCAACATTGGCGGTATCAAAGAGCAGTGCGCCACTTATAAGTTCGCCCCATTCGCTTGCATCAATAGCCCCAATCACGCTGTAGTTATACCACCAGAAAAGGAGTCTTAGCCCCCATAGCAGGGCATACACATAAAAAATCCTAAGGGCAAGTGACAGCAGTCTATCTTTTAGTAGTTTCATTGAGAGTTATTTTTAGAAAGAATTCAACAAGCAAAAATAGTGAAAATATATTGAATATGCAATATGTGTTATTTTTTTGATTCACAAAAGAACCAAAAAACTTTCGTCATTTTAGTCTGCTCTAACTTGTATTATCTTAAACTATTTAGCATAAAAAAAACCTACTGCACGTTAGTGCAGTAGGCTCTTGCTATGAGGTCGGTGGCGGATTCGAACCGCCGTACAAGGTTTTGCAGACCTTTGCCTAGCCACTCGGCCAACCGACCCTTTATGAGCAGGCAAAGATAGTAAAAATTTCCTTATCTCCTACACTTTTCCTAAAAAAAAGTTTAAGGGGACGTCTAAAAACTGATTTATGTGGATTTGGGATAAGATTTTTAATTATTTTTTTACCTCTTTTATGGGAGCATAGCGGGCTATGTGACCATAAAAACGTGAAAAAAAGAATAAAAATATCGCCCTGGTGGCATACAAAACCACTTACTTATAGTTCCATTTTATTTAATTATTTTTTTATGGGGTCAGTTTTTAGAAGTCCCCTTATTTTAAATATTTATCAAGCCACCCAAAGAACTCAGTGTGCCATACCATAGCATTTTGCGCACCGAAAACTTGGTGACCCTCATCCTCGAAATATACCAAGCGTGAGGGAATATCTAATGCCCGTGCTGCCGTAAATGCCTCAAGGCTCTGGGTATATGGAATACGGAAATCCTTAGCACCTGTGATAATTAGTATAGGGGTATCCCAGTTCTGTACAAAATTGTGTGGAGAGTTTGCATAAGAGCGTTGTGCGGTCTTATTATTCTTTTCCCAGTAAGCTCCACCGTAGTCATTATTTACAAACCACAGCTCTTCGGTTGAGCCATACATCGAGGTGAAGTCAAAGATACCGCAGTGCGAGATAAATGCCTTGAAGCGACCCTCGTGCTTACCAGCGATATAGTAAACTGAGTATCCGCCATACGACGCACCCACGCAGCCGAGGTTATCGGCATCAACGTAAGGCTCAGCAGCCACATCGTCGATTGCCGAGAAGTAGTCATCAATATTTTGCCCAGAGTAGTCACCTGAGATTTGATCCAACCACTCTTGCCCAAATGAAGGGAGTCCACGGCGATTAGGCGCAACCACCACATATCCCTGAGCCGCCATAACTTGGAAATTCCACCTGTAGCTCCAGAACTGCGACACTACTGACTGAGGCCCACCTTGGCAGTAGAGTAGTGCAGGGTATTTCACCGAGCCATCTAGCACAGCCTTTGGAGGTACTATTACCCAGGTCAACATCTCTTTATTATCGGTAGTCTTTACCCAACGTTTTTCGATTTTACCCATATCTACATTATCGTAGATGTTTTTATTGATAAAGGTAAGTTGGGTAGCTGCGCCATCAGTTAGATTCACTTTAAATAGTTCAGTAGCCATAGAGAGGGTAGTCATCTCAGCAATCATCTCTGAGCCGCATAGGCTAAGCGAGATATAGTCGTGCAACCCTTCGGTAAGTACCTTTATCACTTTAGAGCCTAACTCAGCTTTGCAGATTTGGTGAGTAGCCTCCATAGGCGAGATAAAGTAAAGGGTACGAGAGTCCTCAGTCCAAGTAATAGAGCTAGCATTGTAGTCGAACTCAGCGGTAATATATTGTTGCTCCCCAGTGGCGAGTTCCATAACTAGGAGTCTGTCCTTATCGCTTTCGTTGCCAGCACGCTCCATACTATTCCACGCCATATACTTACCATCAGGCGAGAACCTTGGGTACATATCATAACCCATCATCCCCTCGGTAAGGTTTTTAGTGGTTTTTGCTGCTAGGTCATAGAGGAAGATGTCAGTATTAGTAGAGATAGCATATTGGTAGCCATTGAGTTTTCTACAGGTATATGCAACAGCCTTCGAGTCTGGAGTCCAAGTAATCTCAGCATTATCGAAGTACGGAGCACCTGGTGCATCGTAAGGTTCGCCAGCCATAATATCGGTAGCCTTTAGGATTTCGTTACCATTAAAGTCTGCAACAAAGATATGCGAGTATGCGCCATCTTCCCAAACGTCCCAGTGGCGGCACATCAAGTCGTCATAGATACGGCTATTTGATTTATCCATACCTTGGTGGAACTCACCACCCTTAACTTTTTGTACCTTCACATCTGAGGCGTACCATATTTTAGTTTCGTCTGGCGAGATTTCAAAGCCATTTACCCCTTCGGCAATGTCGCTAATCTTTACTCTTGCGCCACCTGCGGCATCAATACGATAGATTTGTCCGCCAGAGAGGAAGTAAATCTTATCACCCTTAGCATTCCAGCGAGGTTCTGCTACAGAGTAGTCATAAGGGGTTAGCTGCACGGCATTCTCCCCGTTGCTATCCATTACCCATAGCCCAGTACGAGAGCTATTCAGAGCAACGTTTTGGTAGTTTACGGTATAGAGGATTTTTTCTCCGTTGGGGCTAAGTTGCGAGCCAGAGAGGCGACCCATCTTTAGCATAATTTCAGGGGTAAAGAGGCGTGCCTCCTTTTCGGCAGGGGTGAGTACTGTATCCACAGCAAAGGGAGTCGAGGTAGCATTATCGCCACTTCCTTTTGAGCCACAACCAATAAGTGTTGTCATAAGCGTTAGTAAGAGTAGTTTTTTCATATTGTTTTGGTGTTAGTATTTTCTTGCTCCAGCAAACTCTACGGCACGGCGTAGTGCCTTTTGAGCATCACTTGGTTGCATATCCTCGACCATTGCGAGAGCCTCTTTGGTGAGTCTTTCGATATGCTCCTCGGTGCGCCTAATGCCTTGGTGCTTCTCTACAAAGTTAGCAACTTTTTCGATATTTCCAACTCTAATGTGCTTAATAATAGAGCTTCCACCCTCCTGAATAGCAAGTAGCAGCGGCAGGGTCATTTTTCTTTCTTTAAGGTCGTTGTAGGGTTCTTTGCCAGTGAGTTCTTTGGGTAGGTAATCCAGTACATCATCTTGAATTTGGAAGAGTATGCCGAGGATCTCTCCAAATTTCTTTGCCTTTTGGATTTCAGTGTCATTAGCTCCTACGCTCAGTGCACCGCCCATAGCTGCCGCACTAAGCAGTGCAGCGGTCTTTAGCCTTGCCACCTCGTAGTAGCTCTCGATTGCAGGGTTATAGTGCTCTACATTTTGCGCCTGAAGTAACTCCCCCTCCACAAGCGATTCGATGGCGGCTATCACCACATCTAGCTCTTGGTATGCCCCAGCCTTAGATGCCTGCGATAACCCCTTCGAGAAGATATAGTCACCAACCAGCACCGCCGAGCGTGACCTTAGTAGTGCACCAAGGGTCAATCCCCTTTGACGAGTGTATGCCTCGTCGATAACGTCGTCGTGCACCAAGGTTGCATAGTGCACCATCTCTATCATAGAGGCAACGGCAATGGTGCGCTCAGTAATCTTGCCATAGTGCTTTGCCATAAGCAGCGTTAGTGCAGGGCGTAGCATCTTGCCGTGGGGAGTGACCAGATAGCGGGTCACTTCGCCAAGCTGGCTGTAGGATGAGTGTAGTGCGCTAGAGAGGTTTTCTCTGACAGTACAAAATTCCTTTTCAATAGGTTTTATAATATCTAACATTTTTATGTGTACTATAATATTAACAATTCAATACCAGCGAGTTCCGCTACTGTATTCAAAAAATCTTTATAGTGTTGAGGCGCAAGCTCTGCATCTTGAGATGTGCCAATGCAAAGGGTCTTAATGCCCCATACCTCGGCGCACTCCTCTATCATAGCCCTTACGAAGCGCATCCCCTCGACCGAGGTCATAGCGTGCCCCGTATATTGCTCAAAGTAGGTATTCTGGCTCAGTAAGTTAATGGCAGGTATAAACTCCCCACCTCTGCTCTTTGCAGCACTATTGAGTTTTTTAATGTCACTTAGTGAATATGATTGGTGGCTAGCCATCGTTGGAATGCTAGGATTTACACTCTCTAGGCACTCGAAATCAACCCTTATTACATCTTTATTAGCAAGTGCTACCACCGCACGCTTGTCACCTCGTGAGGCAACTTGCTCCACAGCTGCCGAGAGTTTTTCTGTTGATTTTTTGGTAGATACACCGTCCAATATACCCTTGCTGTTGCGTGCAATCGCATTCTTATTGCTGCTCTCCACGTTGTATAAAAAGAGCCTGCACCCACGGATAAACACTCTGTCGCCTTGGCTATCAAAGAGTTTATAGAAGTCGTTTAGTGCACGTCTTAGCATTTCGTCACTGGTGTACTTAATTGTTACTTTAGAGTACTTTACTTCAATGGAGTATGCTGTGTTGTATCCTTTAATATCGTTGTGATGCGCTAGTTTAATGCTAGGGGTAAAGAGTTTTGAGAAGAAGTTGTTTTGGACAATCGCCCCTTGTTGAGCCAAAAAGAGTGTTAGTTCCTCTAGGGTGTTGTCTTTAGCACCTTTGATGGCGACTTTTCGTTCTGTGGTTGGGAAGTATTCAGAGGAGTATTCCACCGTGCCATCTTGCGCTTGAGCGGTTGTTGTAGAAAGTATTAGTGCAATAATCGTTAGTATGTTGCGAAGTTTTCTCATAGTTCTTTGTTTAGGGGACTTCTAAAAATTGATTTGGTGGATTTGGGATGAGATTTTGGGGTGAGTTTTTGCCGTATTTTCTCTCTAATAGCGGGCTATTCGAGAGAAGAAAGGTGA
Source organism: Rikenellaceae bacterium (assembly GCA_044433505.1). GTDB lineage: Bacteria > Bacteroidota > Bacteroidia > Bacteroidales > Rikenellaceae > Mucinivorans. The sequence goes on along the minus strand of JAWXTM010000039.1, from coordinate 8,809 downwards.
AAAATCAACCAAAATATCGCCCTAGTGACATCAAAACCATCTTTAGAATATCCATTTTTATTTAGTGGGGTCAATTTTTATAAGTCCCCTTTAGGAAAAAGTATCACAAAGGTAATGAAAAAACGAGAAAAAATATATTTATTCTTTGTATTATTGTAAACTTTCGTTTTAGGGGTGTTTGGGTGGTTTGATTTGCTTTGTGGGTTCAGAGCAGTGGGTGTCAAAGACTTTTTTATGATGAAAGTTTATAGCTTGTATTATAGCAGACTAAATAATGAAAGTTTTTTGGTTCTTTTGTTCACAAAAGAACGATGGAATCAGTCCGCTAGAGCAATAGCAAGGCGGATGCCTTGCCTAAAAATCAAAAGACAAAAATCTTTCGGTTGAGAAACCGAAAGCTAGTGCAGACAATCGGCACTGGTCATTGCACTATTGTATTGCTTTCTTAGTTGTGGAGTATTTTACCCATTATAGACCCTACACTCCAACCTCTCTATTACTGGCAGAGTCTGCAATGCCTCCTGCACTCTCAGCTTTGCACGATAGGAAGATGCACTGCGCTCAATCTTTAACATCATCATCACTATATGCTCGCCACGTTGACGCTCCACTGAGGGTTGATACATTGCCGAGAGCCTATCGCCAAATACAGGACGCAGTTTGCGCTCCACTGCTGCCATATACCTAGTCGCAGTCGCTAGCTCCACGCTACGCATTTCAATCATTATAAGGCGTGAATGAGGGGGGTAGTTCAATGCCTTACGCTCTACGATCTGTTCCCGATAAAACTCCTCATCAGTACCATTCAAAGCAGCATTCACGACACGATTATCGAGCCTTGCGCTCTGCACTATCAACTCAGCATCCCTTTCTCTACACTCTCGTGCAATCTTACTAAGCGCACGATAAGCCTCCTCCTCGACTCTAAAATCACTCGATACCAACATATTATCAACATTCAGCAGTGCGACCACTCCGAGTTTATCCCAGATTGGTGCTTCCAGCAGCAGTGTTGTGCCGATAAGAATATCGAATTCAACGTCACCTGCAATAAGTTTCTTTGAGAATTCGGCATCTTGCTCAAAGCTATCTGCATCAAGCCTTACAATATTAGCTTCGGGGTATAGCTCTGCAATTTGCTCAAATATTTGTTGCGTGCCACGTCCACGGTTTTCAAGAGGTGCACCACACTTTGGGCAAGAGGCAGGTATTGGCTCACGATGCCCACAGTAATGACACCCCAAATACTGACTATGCAGCGTTAGCGAGACTGAGCAGTGCGGACACTGCGGTATATAATGACAGGCACTGCACTCCATATACGACGCCACACCACGCCTATTTTGCAGCACCACCACTCTTTTGCCCTGCTCCATTTGCGAGGCTATTGCCTCTTTAGTGTAGCTAGCAATCATATCTCGTCCACGTTCCAGCACAATAGAGCGAAGATGGCTCATTGATGGTTTGGTTCTGATATACCCCCACTCCCCATACTTTGCATTATAGTAGCTCTCTACGCTTGGCATATCGCTAAGTATTAGGCACTGCGCCGAGTGCATAGCACAGAGCATTACGGCACACTCCCTGCCTGAGATATATGGCACTACAGCCTGACGATGATAAAACGAAGCCTCATTTAACACCACCACCCCACTTAGCTCACCATAGCTCAGCCATAGTGCTGCCTTAGTCCCCACAATCACCCGTGCACCTGTCCCCATAGCAACTTCTAGTGCTATTTTTGCACGCTTTTTTACGGGTAGTTCCGAGCAATATAGTGCCGTGTCAAAGTAATTACTAAGGTGCGCTTCTGTCTCTCTAGCCTCACGCAGAGTAGCGCAAAGCACCACAATATACCCCTTTTTACTCATATAGTGCTGTACCAACTCCTCTAATTTTATATCCGAGAGGGTATGCAGCAGAATGGTTGATTTATCTTTGGGAATCTCTATCGAGAGGGTATTAGCTGCGAGTTTTTCTTTTACTTTTTTGCGTTTTCTGGTAGATCTTAGCGATCGAAACTCTGTAGAAAGGTATGGACTCCACATTAACTTAACCACGTCACAGACCCTGCACATATAGTACTTTGCCACCCACTCCACAAACTCAAACTCACGTTCGCCCACCACTGGTGCACCATCCAGCACCTCACGAATCGGCATAATCCTTATGCCTTGGGGAGGCTCTACGCCCACCCTTCGCACAAATCCTACTACCCGTGCAATAGAGCCAACACGCACCAAAACACGCTGACCCACCGCAACACTTTGCTGTGTTGAGTAGGTCAGCGTATCATAGGGCAGTGCCAGTGGTACTACTATTTCAATATAGTGCATCGTTCCCTACATTGCTAGGGAATTACTATTCGTCGTAAGAATCTAGGTCGATAATTTCGCTAACATACCAACCTTCGAGTGCATCCATTACACCCTCGATATGTTCGGTCACTTCCTCAACGCTCTTGCCGTCAAACCATTCATCTTCAAAGCTATCCACAAGTACAAGGTAATCGCTATCGCCATTGTTGTGTTCCACAAAGCGTGAGAAGAAAGGAGTGTCCTCGCCCTTTTCGATTTCGTCAACTACCTCGAATACCAACTTTGGAGAGCCTGTAAAGAGGATATACTCGCTATCAGGATACTCAAACGATGTGCAAGACGAGAAGAGTGGCAATTCGCCACGACCTTTGGTTATGTTTTTTAGTAGATTTTTCATAGTATTAAAAGTTTTAAATTCAACTCAAAGGTACTCCTTTTTAGTGTAAAACGCAAAAGATATTTGATAAATTACGGCAAAAAATGTTATTTAGTAGTTAGTTATGGGTATGGAGGATACATTTTTTACCTAGAAGTGGTAATTGCACGGAGCAAACTTTTGCTCTACCTTTGCAGAAGAGTAAGGGGAACCTTACACTTCATAATTTGAATTATGAGTTTGTTTTTTTGTAAATAGATTAATGAATTAGTAAGCCATTTCTTGATTTATTTAAAGTGATTATCGGAGGACTTTCTATTAAAGAGAGTCACTCCGATAATTTTTTTTCTAAAGTTCAGTGCTCACATCACTTCCGCCACCGCCAAGTGCTCTGTATAGATTAATTACGCCCTGAGTCTGACTGTACTTATCCGTAGAGTATGACAACTCCGTCTGAAGCAGGCTAAGCTGAGCCACCAACACATCCAAATAATCTACCTTACCATACTTCATTAACAGCTCAGTCTTTGTTACTGTCTTTTCGAGAAGCTCGATTTGAGTTGCTCCAAGCTCCAACCTCTGCTGGGCGTGTTGCCACTGACTCAACGCATTATTCACCTCAGCACCAGCATCCAAGATTGCTTGTTTAAACTGCAAAAGAGCCTGCTCTTGTTGAGCCTCACTAATCTTGATTTGCGCACGAATAGCCCCACGATTAAAAATTGGTTGCAACAACGATCCCACAGCACTATAGAGCATATCCCCAGGGTTTAGTATCACCCCTGAGCTATTGGTGTAGCCAGCCGAACCACTAAGTGTGATTGTAGGGTAGAGAGCCGAACGTGACTCAGCCGTTGCATAGAAAGCCTGAGCAAGATTGCTCTCGGCAACTCGTACATCAGGACGATTGCTTAGTAGCTGGATAGGCACTCCTACGGATAGTTCTGTTGGGAAGACTACATCTAGAATTGTACCCCTTTCGATATGTACAGTAGGTTTTGCAAGAATAGTGCAGAGCGAGTTTTCGAGTTGAGCGATTTCCTCTCTTAGCGAAACTATCTGAGAGCTTAACGCTACGCTGCTAGCTTGAGATTGTAGCACCGAGGTTTCGTTAATGCGTCCAGCCGTTTTCATAGCGTCCATAACTCTGAGGTTTTCGTCCCAATTTGCTTGGGTCTCCAGACTAATTTCGAGCTGTTCGTCGAGCATTAGTAGAGTGTAGTAACTCTCTGCAATAGTTGCAACAAGTTGTGTTTGGACAGCTTGACGATAGGCAATACTACTTTCGAGAGCTGACTTTGAACGTTCCTTAGCATTACGCAGTTTACCAAAGACATCTATTTCCCACGATGCGGTAAGCGATAGGTTGTATGTTTTGGTGGTAGTTCCATTAAAGCTCGATATTGAGCCTTGTGGAGCAGCACTCACCGACGGGAAGAAGGCAAGTCGTGCAGCCTTTAACGAAGCTTGGGCTTGGTCAACACTTAGCCTTGCGACATTCAGGTCAGTATTATTTTCTAGCCCCTGCTCAATAAGTGCGACAAGGTAGCTATCCGTAAAGAGTTCCCTGTAGGATAGTGTAGCGATATTAGTGGTGTCATTGGTAGCCTCTATATAGCTGTATAGGCTATCAAGGTATGCATCCTCCACCGGGTTTTCGAATTTAGAGTAGATGCCACACCCCGACACCATTGAGGCTAGAAGGGTAGTTACTACAATATATTTTATCTGTTTCATAGTGTATGATATATTATTCTTGCTGATTGTTTGACGAGGTGATAGTAAGGTCACGTTTAGGGATGACTCTTTCTTCAATGGTTTGGAAGATAATAAAGAGTGCAGGGACAATAAATACCAGAGAGATAGTTCCCACAATCATACCTCCGACAACACCCACACCTAGTGATATATTTCCATTTGCACCCACACCCGAAGCAAAGACAAGCGGCAACATACCAAAGACCAAAGTTAGCGAAGTCATAAGGATTGGACGTAGACGAATCTTAGCAGCATTAATTGCAGATTGAGTAATCGAATGACCCTGACGACGTTGCGCCGAAGCGAATTCTGTGAGTAGAATTGCTGTTTTGGCGAGTAGTCCGATAAGCATAATAAGCCCCGTCTGCATATAAATATCGTTGGTTAGCCCAAAGATATTGGCAAAGAGGAAGCTACCAAACAAACCAAATGGAATGGATAGAATTACCGCCAACGGAATAAATATAGACTCATACAGAGCACACAGAATAAGAAATACAAAGGCAATACATATCGCAAAGATAATCGTCGATGAATCTGCCGAACCCGACTCTTCGAGCGTAAGACCTCCAAACTCATAGCCATAACCAGTTGGCAGGGTCTGGCTCGCCACCTGACGCACTGCCTCGATTGCTTGACCCGAGCTAAAGCCATCGGCTGGTGTTCCATTCACAGAAATTGAAGGATAGAGGTTGTAACGATAGAGAGCCTGTGCACCATAAACCTTCTCAATATTTACATATTGGCTCACTGATGACATCTCTCCCGAAGAGGTACGCACAAACATATTCTCAAGAGCGTTTAGGTCGATACGGTGATCAATAGAGGCTTGAATCATTACTCTATATAACTTAGAGAACTTATTCAGATTCGACGAGTAGCTACCCCCCACATATCCTGAAATAGTGGATAATACATCGTTAGGGGATACACCATTTCTCTCGCACGTAGCCGCATCAATATCGACCAAGTATTGAGGGAATTTGATACTAAACGAAGTCTGTGCACGAGCAATCTCAGGACGCTCATTCAGTGCCCTAATAAAGTCATCTGCATACATAGCTAGGTCCTCCGTTGAACCTCCATTGCGGTCTTGAACGTGCACTTCGAAACCATTGCTCATACCAAACCCTGTAATCATAGGTGGGGCAATGACAATAATTTGTGCTGCTGTAATGTGCGATGTTAGGGCATATATTTTACCCGTTATAGCATCAACATTTTGATCGTCGTTGGGGCGGTCTGCCCAGTCATTAAGCTTGATGATAAACATCCCGTTGTTCGCACCCTGTGAAGCAAGCATATTTACACCAATAACTTTCGAGTAGACTTTAATTTCGTCGATTTGCTGTATGCTCTTTTCAACTTCATCCATAATCTTAGTTGTCTCGACGTGTGAGTATCCTGGTGCAGTCTGCACCATCACAAAGCAAATGCCAATATCCTCGTTAGGCACAAGGGCTGTCTTGGTATTATTCATTAGGTAGTATAGCCCTGCGCAAGCTATCAACACCAACAAGAATGCAAAGTACTTATGCTTAATGAAGAAGAAGACTTGACTCTTATATTTATTGACAATCTTTTGGAACGAGGCTTCGAATGCTTTATGGAATCGGTACGAGAAGTTCACCTTTTCTCCGCTCTTGACATCACGGTGCGGAGTCATAATCAGCGCACAGAGCGCAGGACTAAGGGTCAACGCATTGACAGTCGAGATTGCTACGGCAATCGCCATTGTGATACCAAACTGAGTGTAGAATGTACCAGTAGTGCCACTCATAAAACATACGGGGATAAATACCGCCATAAACACAATAGTTGTTGTTACGAGTGCCGAGGTGATACCTCCCATTGCATCGACCGTAGCATTGTAAGCTGAACGATACCCCTCATCGAATTTGGATTGTACAGCTTCGACCACCACTATGGCATCATCGACCACCGTCCCAATTACCAGAATAAGGGCGAAGAGAGTAAGTAGATTGATACTAAACCCAAAGGCGTAGAGTACCGCAAAAGTACCAATTAGCGAAACAACGATAGCCACCGACGGGATAATCGTAGATCGGAAGTTCTGCAAGAATATGTAAACCACCAAGATAACGAGCAATATAGCCTCCAACAGTGTCCAGATAACATTGTCAATCGAGGCATCTAAGAAGTCCTTAACGCTCATCAAATCGACAATCTCTAACCCCGCTGGAAGATCGGCTCTAATCTCTTCTAGTACCGCATCAATACCCTGGATTACCTCATTGGCGTTAGAGCCAGAGGTTTGCGAAATGCTACACGAACGACCATTCTTGCCATTAGTAGTACTAAAGATAGCGTAGTCACGTAGTCCAAGTTCAATGTCAGCAACATCCTTTAGGCGTAGAACCTCACCATTCGAAAGGGATTTTAGCACGATATTTTCAAAGTCTATATCCTCTTCCAATCGACCTTTATAGCGCAATTCATATTGAAAAGCAACGTCAGCACTATAGCCTAATGTTCCCGTTGCATACTCTATATTCTGTTTGCCCAATACAGTTGTAATATCTGATGGCATAAGCTCATATTGAGCCATCTTCATAGGATTCAACCAGATACGAAGCGCATACTCAGCACCCATTACGTCGACATTACCCACACCCGATACACGAGCAATACGAGGCTCAACGTTAATCTTCATATAGTTGGTGATAAAGGCATCATCGTATGTGTTGTTTGGACTCCACACCGAAATCATCTTCAAGTTACTCGACTGACTTTTCTTGACTGTCACACCCGATTGAGTCACCTCGGCAGGGAGCAATCCTTCGGCTGAGGCTACTTTGGTCTGAACATTTACCGTTGCCATATCGGGATCTGTGCCCTGCTTGAAGTAGACATTGATAGATGCCGAACCTGTACTGGTGGCAGTCGAGGTCATATACAACATATCCTCCACCCCATTTATCGCCTCCTCCAATGGTACAAGCACACTCTTTTGGACTGTCTCGGCACTCGCTCCCGTGTACGATGCACTCACTGAAATTGTAGGTGGTGCAATCTCGGGATATTGCTCTACTGGAAGCAGGTTCAAACCAATGACTCCCATAAAGAGTATAACTACTGATATGACCCCCGAAAGTATGGGTCTATCTATAAATCTTTTTATATTCATCTTTGTTACTCCTTAATTTGCTTTAACAACTGTATCTTCTCTAAGTAGACCTGCACCCTCTGCAATAATCTCATCACCTACACTCAAGCCACTCTCTACGATAAATTCATTCCCATTATCGCCCTGCACAATAGCAATCTCTGCCGATTTCGTTTTGTTGTCGATTACCTTATATACAAAAGTTTTGTTTTGAATCTCGAATGTTGCAACTTTAGGCACTACAATTACATCTTGGTAGCTTGTAGTGATAGACAGCGAACCATTACCGCCATCACGAAGCAGTCCCTCTGGGTTATCGAAGATAGCACGTGCTCTGACCGAGCCAGTACCCTGCTCAATCACACCGCTAATAGCATCCACTGTACCTTTATGAGAATATACGCTGCCATTGTTGAGAATTAGCTCCACATCCTGCATATCCTTGAGCATTGAGTCCTGCGAGCCACTCTGTTGAATTAGGTTTAGCAGAGCCGACTCCGAGAGCGAAAAGTAGACATACATTCTATCATTGTGCGAAACACTCACCAATGGTTCTGTAATCGAAGAGCTAACTAGCGCACCAATTCTATAATTAATCATACTTGCCACACCATCCACAGGGCTTTTTACCACAGTGTAAGACAGGTCATTTTTTGCACTCTTTTGTTGCGCTTGGGCAAGCAGCAGGCTAGCTTCAGCCGACGCTAACTCATTCTCTAGCACTTGCAGCTCATTGTATGAAATCACTTGCTCGTCATAGAGGCTCTTTCCACTCTCTGCATTTAGCTTAGCGGTAGCCACCATCGAAGCGGCACTATTCACATTTGCAGTGGCTACATCTAGGGCAGCTTGGTATGGCACTTGGTCAATGATAAAGAGTGTCTGCCCCTTTTTCACATCAGCACCCTCTTCTATTGCAATCTTTGTGATTACGCCAGAGACCTGCGGACGAATATCAACGTAGTGTTCGCCACGAATCGAAGCGGTGTACTTGTTGCTTACCGAGGCATTGCTCTTTGCAATAGTAATGGTCTTGTAGCTCTTGGGAGCTTGTTGTTGTGGTGCGCTCTCACCACAAGAGTACGCTGTCAAGGCAATGGCAATAATACCAAGCACTTGAACGATTTTAAGTTTGTTCATTTCTTCTGCTTAAATATGTTATTAAAATTTTTCACTAACTTTTAGACCCACAAAGATAACACTGTATTTTTAAATCTGCAAGTCTAACTA